>DASWMB010000022.1:0-3804 GCA_036399955.1 Allosphingosinicella sp.
CCAGCTGCCGCCGTTGTGGCGGGGCTGGACGTCGATGAGGCCATAGCCGAGCACCGCCAGGAATGAGAGCAGAAGCGCGATCTTGAGCCAGCGGAAATTCTTGTGGCGCAGGAATCCCTCGTGGCTAGCGCCCCGCCGAACATCCGTTCTTCCAACCCCCCTCGTCGCCATCTTTCAGGCACCGCCCCCAATTCGGTGTTGAACCCTATTCCCCCATCCGCGCGACCGACAGGAACTGCTCCGGCCCGACGCGGATCGCCGCGCCCGTCGGGCAGGCCCGAACGCAGGCCGGGCCGCCCGGAATCCCGGAACACATGTCGCACTTGATCGCCTTTTTCGGCGTCTCCGGATCGACGCGCTTCTCGGTCCACTTCTTCGGCGGCTCGCCAGGGCCCGGTCCGAAGCCGAACATCAGCCAGGAGAGCAGAGGCGGCTTCTTCGGCGGCACCTTCTCCATCCGGATGACGCCATAGGGGCAGTTGCGCTGGCAATTGCCGCAGCCGATGCAGGTCTCGTCTATGAACACCTCGCCGTCCGGCCCGCGGTGGATCGCATTGGGCGGGCAGTCGGCCATGCAATGCGGGTGCTCGCAGTGCCGGCACGACGTCGGCACGTGGAGATGGGCGTAGGTCTTGCCCGCCTCCCGGTTCAGGCGGGAGAGGCCCTCGTGGCTGTCGGCGCAGGCCTTTTCGCAATTGTCGCAGCCGACGCAGAGCTTCTCGTCGATGAGGAGCACATCGGTCGCCTCGCCGATCCCGTTCTCGACCAGGAAGGAGGCGACCGAGGAGTACATGTCGACGACCCCGCCGAACTCGTCCTTCTTCTCCTCGACGAACTGGTTGAGCCGCCGCCGCGCAGCCATGTCGGACATGGCGCGGGAGAGCAGGTCCGGCTTGCTCTCGAGCAGCCGCCGGAAGGCCTCGCCGTCCAGCCGGATCACCTCCGACTTGATCGCCGCCCGCACCGTCGCCGTCCGGCGACCGCCGTCGAGCAGGGCCATCTCGCCGACATAGGAGCCGGCCGGCAGGTACGATAGGAAGATCGGCTTTCCGCCGATCGCCTTTTCCACCACCATCGAGCCCTGGCGGATGACGTAGATGTCGAGGCCCTGCTCGCCCTCGGTGATGATCGGCTCGCCGGCGCGGACGGACTTCACCTCGGCCGTCTCCAACACCTCGACGAGGTCCGCGGGGGTGAGGCCGGAGCCGAACATCTGGAGGAGCTGGCGCTCGATCGAGATCCGCGTCACCGCCCGCTTGGCCGCCGGCACCGCCGCCATCAGCTTCAGCGCCGCGAGCCGCGACACCTCGACGATGATCGCGTCCTCCCCAGCCCTGACCGTCGCGCCGCGGCGGCGGCCGGAGATGAGGCCGACTTCGCCGAAGATGGAGCCGGTTTCGATGGGGACGGTGCGGGAGCGGTCCTTCGGGTCGATCTCGACGAGGACGGAGCCGTCCGCGATCGCGAACAGAGAGGAACCGGGGGCGTTGCGCTCGAACACCGTCGCGCCGGCGCGGTAGAAGCGGACTTCGCTGTCGAGCATGAACTCGCGCATCTGGAGCGGCGAGAGCTCATTGAGGATGGTGACTCGCGAGCGCAGGAACTCGAGCCACTCCTCGACCGGGCGGCGCATCGGCAAGGCGGCGAACTTCGCCTCGAGGATCGGCTCGTCGGCCGGCTTCAGCGCGCGGTTGCCGTTGATGAACTCGACGACGTCATAGCCCTGGTTCATGCAATGCTTGATCAGGGGATAGCCGGCCAATGCGCCGATCACGTAGATGCCCGGCTTGGTGCTCTCGAAGCTCGGGCTGAGCTTCGGAAAGGCCTCGCGGTCGGCGCTGGTGAACTCGATCCCGCAGGATTCGACGAAGGCGCGCGGCGCCGCCGAACCCATGCGCGCGATGATCCGGTCGCAGCGTATGCGCTGCTGCCCGTCGCGCGTCTCGAGCGTCAGCCAGCCCGGCTCGATTTTCGCGGGCGAGGTTTCGGTCATGACGTTGATCCGCCCCGTATCCCCGGCCTCCGTCAGGAGCTTGACGTTGGCGCCCTTGGCCCGGGCGAAGTCGGCGCCGCGGTTGAGGATGGTGACGACGTTTCCCTGCTCCGGGTCCGCGGCGAGGCCGAGCGCGTTCTCGATCCCGGCATCGCCCGAGCCGACGACCGTGATGTGCTCGTCGACATATTCGCCGGGATCGTCGAGCTGGTACTGGATGTGCGGCAGGTCGGCGCCCTCGCAGCGCATCCGGTTCGGATTGCCCTGGGTGCCGATGGCGAGGATCACATGTTCGGCAGCGAGCGTCCGCCCGTCGGTGAGCTTCACCGTGAAGGCGCCCTGTTCCCCCTCGATCGCCTTCACGTCCGCGTTCAGCATCACGTTGACCGCGCGCTCCGCCGCCTGCCGGTCCCAGGTGCCGAGCACCGCTTCCCGCTTGCCCGCGTCGAAATCCATGTCCGAGCGCAGCACGAGCTGGCTCGGCGTCGCCATGACGTGCTTGCCCTTCTGATATTTGTAGATGGTGTCGGAGAGGTGGTCGGTCTTTTCGAGGAGGACATGCGCGATGCCGAGCTGGGCCGCGCGCGCCGCCGCGCTGAGCCCGGCGGGGCCGGAGCCGACGATCGCGATCCTGACGCTCGATGTCACTTCCGCCGTCCCCCGCAGCAGCAGCCGCGGCGGCAGTCTAGCACCCCGCCGTATTCGCGCCAGACTTGACCCCGATCTTTTTGCCGCGATGATCCCGGGCCATGGCAGAACTCGAGAAACCGCCGCGCCGGCCCGGCGCCGCCACCGTGGCGCTGGCCGGCGCCGGCCTCCTCGCGCTCGCCGCCGTCGGCTTCGCCGTGACCCGCGAGGGACCGGGCGAAGGCTCGTCGCAGGACAATATGATGGCCGCCGCGGGCGAGACCGAGCGGCAGGCCGCCGAACGGCTCGAGGCGCAGCTTCGCCAGGATCCGGACAACGCGGCCGTCTGGCGCAATCTCGGCCAGACCTATTTCGCGATCGCCGGCCAGGCACAGGCGGAGGAGGGCTTCACCACCGCGATGCAGCGCGCCGCCAGCGCCTATCGCCGTGCCGCCGAGCTCGAGCCGCAGAATGCGGAGAACTGGTTCGGCTTCGGCCTCGCCACGCGCGAGCTGAGGTCCCTGCCGCAGGCGGAACAGGCGTTCCGGCGCGCCATGGAGGCGGCGCCGCGCAACCCCGATTATGCAGCCTATGCGGCCGAGATGCTGCTCCTCCAGAGCGGGCGCAACCCGCCTGCCGAGGCGGAGACGCTGCTCCGCCGGGCGATCGAGCTCGACGCCAACCACGCCCAGGCGCGATACTATCTGGCGACGCTGAAGGACCGGCGCGGCGACCACAGAGGCGCCGTCGAGGATCTCGTCGCCTTGCTGCGCAACGCTCCCGCCGGCGCGCCGTGGCAGGCACAGGTCCGGAGCGCGCTGGAGGCGATCGCTGGGCAGAACGGCATCGATCTCGCCGGCCGCCTCCCCGCCGCTCCGGCGCAGACGGTCGCCACCGCCGCCATACCGGGCCCGACGCGCGAGCAGATGGAGGCGGCGCGCGCCATTCCGCCAAGCCAGCAGGACGCGATGGTGAAGGGCATGGTCGACCGGCTCGCCGCGCGCCTCCGGAGCGAGCCGCGCAATGCCGACGGCTGGATCATGCTGATGCGCTCGCGCATGCAGCTGAACGAGCCGCAGCAGGCAGCGGAGGCGCTCCGCTCGGGCCTCGCCGCCTTCCGGGACGACGCCGCCGCCCAGCAGCGGCTCCGAACGGCCGCACAGGAGCTCGGCGTCCCCGCCGGC
>DASWMB010000023.1:0-4471 GCA_036399955.1 Allosphingosinicella sp.
GCCTCTGCAAGGCGGGCGCGATCGAGGCGGTCGAGGTCGCGGTCGACGACCCCTTCCCCGCGCCCGACCCCGATCACGCGCCGCCGCGGCTCGAGCCGGCGCAGCAGGAGGCCGCGCGGGAGCTGGTCGCCGCCGTGCGCGCGGCCGAGTTCGCGCCCTTCCTGCTCGACGGGGTCACCGGCTCCGGCAAGACCGAGGTCTATTTCGAAGCCGTCGCCGACGCGATCCGGAGCGGCCGCCAGTGCCTCGTCCTCCTTCCCGAGATCGCGCTCACCGAGCCATTCCTGAAGCGCTTCTCGGCCCGCTTCGGCTGCGAGCCGGTCGCCTGGCATTCGGGTCTTCGCCAGTCCCAGCGCCGCCGCGCCTGGCGGGCGATCGCGACCGGCGATGCCCGCGTCGTCGTCGGCGCCCGCTCCTCGCTCTTCCTTCCCTATCGCTGCCTCGGGCTGATCGTCGTCGACGAGGCGCACGAGGCGAGCTTCAAGCAGGAGGACGGCGTCCAGTACCATGCCCGCGACGTAGCGGTGATGCGCGCCAAGATGGAGGCGATCCCGGTCGTGCTCGCCTCGGCGACGCCGGCGATCGAGACCCGCCACATGGCCGAGATCGGCGTCTATCGCGAGCTCAAGCTCTCCGCCCGCTACGGCGCCGCGGAGCTTCCCGAGATCCGCGCCGTCAACCTCATCGAGGACACGCCGCCCCGCGGCCGCTGGCTCGCGCCCTCGCTGCTTCGCGAGCTCGAGGCCAACCTCGATCGCAGCGAGCAGTCGCTCCTCTTCCTCAACCGCCGGGGCTATGCGCCGCTCACCCTCTGCCGCAACTGCGGCCACCGCTTCCAATGCCCGAACTGCACCGCCTGGATGGTCGAGCACCGGCTGACCGCGCGGCTCGCCTGTCACCATTGCGGCCACATCATGCCGCCACCCAAGGCCTGCCCCGAATGCCACGAGGAGGACAGCCTCGTCCCCTGCGGCCCCGGCGTCGAGCGCATCGCCGACGAAGTCCACGCGCTCCTGCCCGCCGCCCGCACCGCCATCGTCACTTCGGACACGATCTGGTCGCCGGCCAAGGCGGCCGAGTTCGTCGGACGGATGGAGGCCGGCGACATCGACATCGTCATCGGCACCCAGCTCGTCACCAAGGGCTATCATTTTCCAAACCTCACGTTGGTCGGCGTCGTCGATGCGGACCTCGGCCTCACCGGCGGCGACCTGCGCGCGGCCGAGCGCACCTTCCAGCAGATCTGCCAGGTCTCCGGCCGCGCCGGCCGCGGCGAGAAGCCCGGCCGAGTCCTCATCCAGACCCACGAGCCCTCCGCGCCGGTGATCGACGCCCTCGTCCGCGGCGACGCCGAAGGCTTCTACGAGGCCGAGAC
Organism: Allosphingosinicella sp.; assembly: GCA_036399955.1. Classification (GTDB taxonomy): domain Bacteria; phylum Pseudomonadota; class Alphaproteobacteria; order Sphingomonadales; family Sphingomonadaceae; genus Allosphingosinicella. The sequence goes on from DASWMB010000023.1 coordinate 1,376, forward strand.
GGACGCCCGCCGCGAGGCCGCGATGCCGCCCTTCGGCCGCCTCGCCGGCATCATCGTCTCGTCCGAGGACCTCGCCGAGGCGACCGAGACGGCCCGCGCCATCGGTCGCGCCGCGCCGCGGGTCGAGAACATGGCGGTGTTCGGCCCAGCCCCGGCGCCGCTCGCCATGCTGCGCGGCCGCCACCGCATGCGCCTCCTCGTCCACGCCGCCCGCAGCCTCGACGTCCAGGAGGTGATCCGCGACTGGCTCGGCAAGCTCGACTGGCCCCGCGGCGTCCGGGTGGCGGTCGACGTCGATCCCTATTCCTTTCTGTGAGGCCCGTCGTCCGCCGCTTGCCAGCGGCGTGTCTCTTAAGGGATAGGCCGAAGCGGACATGGTGACGCGACTCCTCCTGATCCTCTCGGCCCTGCTCGCCTTCGCCGCGCCGGCATGGGCGCAGAGCGACGACATCTCGGCCGCGAGCCGCAGCGTGGTGCGCGTCGTCGTCGTCGCGGTCGAGGAGGGCGAAGTGGTCGGCTTCGGCCATGGCAGCGGCTTCGCGGTGGCGCCGAACCGGATCGTCACCAACGCCCACGTCGTCGCCCTCGCGGTGCAATATCCCAAGGACGTGGTCGTCGGCATCGTCCCATCCGAGGGCAGCCGCTCCTACGGCGCCCGCGTCGTCCGGGTCGATCCCGCGCGCGACCTCGCCTTGCTCGAGATGGACCAGGGCCGGCTGCCGCCGATCCCGCTCTTCCTCGGCGCCGTGCCCGAGGGCAGCCCCGTGGCCGCGCTTGGCTATCCCGGCAATGTCGATCTCGCCACCGCCCGCTCCGCCGACGACTATATCACGCCGCTTCCGCCGACCCGCTCGATGGGCAATTATTCGAACGAGCGGCCGATCAACGGCATCGCCGCCTTGCTCCACACCGCCAACATCGCCCGCGGCAATTCGGGCGGGCCGCTGCTCGACCAATGCGGGCGTGTGATCGGCGTCAACACCTTCATCACCCGCGGCGACGAGGGCGATTCGCCCTTCGCCTTCGCCGTCGCCAACCGCGAGGTCGCCGCCTTCCTCCGCGCCTCCGGCCAGTCGTTCAACTCGGTCACCGGCGAATGCGTCAGCATGGCGGAGCGTCTCGCGGAGGATCGCGACCGGACGGCGGCCGAGGAGCGCGAGCGGGCGTCCGCGCAGGCCGCCGAGGAGCGTCGGCGCCAGCAGCGCGTCGCCCAGGCCCGGATCGAGATCGAGGAGATCCGCGAGAACCGGATCGCCTTGTCGATCCTGCTGATGGTCCTCGCTCTGGTGGCGCTCGGCGCCGCCCTGGTCATGCTGATGAAGGACAGGCACCGCCAGGCTTATGTACTCGGGGGGATCGGCACCCTCTTCATCCTCGCCGCGGTCGCCTTGTTCGTAACGCGCCCGAGCCTGCGCGCGGTCGAGGCGCTCGAGAAGCAGGGCGCAGGCGGCACCGCCGCGACCCCCATCGCCTCCTTCGCCGGCCGCCACAGCTGCCGGCTGGTGCCGGAGCGGAGCCGGGTCACCGTCTCGTCCTCGCCCGACATCACGCTCGAATGGGCCGACGGCGGCTGCGTCAACGGCCGCACGCAATATGTCCAGGACGGCGACGTCTGGCGCCGCATCCTCGTGCCGACCGGCGACCAGACCGTCTCCGTGCTCGAGATCCGCCCGTCGGGCCGCCAATATGTGGTGAACCGCTATCTGCTCGGCGCCGGCGCCATGTCCCGCGCGCGGGCGCTGCGCCAGCGCATCGAGCTCGCCGCCTGCACCGCCGAGGAGCCGCGCCTCTCCGCCCTCAGCCAGGGCCAGGAGCAGATCCGCCAGATCCTCCCGGAGCTCCCGAACGAGCGCCTCGTCTACGACTGCTCCGCGGACGATTAGCCGCCGTTGGTCTGCTGGCCGGTGCTGGGCAGCGGCTCCGTGGTCGGGCCGTCGTCCGCGGCGTAGAGGAACGACCAGATGAGCAGCATCACCGCGATCGCGAGCAGCACGAGGCCGATCAGCCATGGCAGCCGCGCCTTGCCCATCTGCTGGTTCGGCCGCACGTCGCCGTTGCCGCTCCAGCCGCCGCGGACCACGGCCGCATTGTGGCGCAGGTGGACATGCTCGTCGACGCGCGAGACCCAGTCGGGGTCGATCGGGTGGCCGCCGGCGCCGGCGCCCCCCAGCGGGCTCACCGTGAAGCCGGTTTCCGAGACGCCGTGGACGTGGCCGACCAGCTCGCCGTCGGAGCTCATCACCTCCATCCGCTCCCTGATCAATGTGAGGTCGGCCATCTCAGTCTCCCGCGTCGCTGAACGCCACGGCAATCGCCCGGCCGGTCCAAAGGTTCCGGGCTCAGCCCTTCCCCCGCTCAGCCTCGATCAGCGCAGCCTTGACCGGCAGCCCATAGGCGTAGCCGCCGGCCGAGCCGTCGCCGCGGCGGGCGCGGTGGCAGGGGATGAGGACGGCGATGTGGTTCGCGCCGCAGGCCGTGCCCGCTGCCCGCGCCGCACCCGGCTTACCGGCCTTCGCCGCGAGCGCGGCATAGCTCAGGCTCTCGCCCGGCGGGATGCGCGAGAGCTCGCGCCAGACCGCTTCCTGGAAAGCGGTGCCGCGCACGTCGAGCGGGAGATCGTGCGGCCGCTCCGGCGCCTCGACCGCAGCGACCGTGCGCGCGAGGAGGTCCGCCATCGCCTCGTCGCCCCTCTCGATCGCCGCGTTCGGGAAACGCGCGCGGAGCGCCGCCTCGTCCTCGCCGAACGACAGCCGGCAGATGCCCTTGTCCGTGGCCGCCACCAGCATCGGACCGAAGCGCGTCGCGGCGACGGCCCAGCGGATCGTTTCGCCGCGGCCGCCATCGCGCCAGGCGGACGGCGTCATACCCAGCCTCCCCTTCGCTTCGGCGTAGAAGCGAGCCGGGCCCGAATAGCCCGCATCGTAGATCGCATCGGTGATCCTCCAGTTCGCTGCGAGCGCCGCCTCGGCCCGCCTCGCTCTAAGATTGCGGAAATAGGCCGCCGGGGTGACGCCGGTGGCGCGCCGGAACAGCCGGTGGAAATGATGCGGCGAGTAGCCGGCAGCCGCCGCCAGCGCCTCGAGCGAGGGCGCCTCC
>DASWMB010000024.1:0-2066 GCA_036399955.1 Allosphingosinicella sp.
ACCAGGCCTCGCCGACGGACGCGTCCTGCCCGACGGCGGCGTCGAAGTCCGCCTGCCCGCCGGCCAGGTCGCCGCCGCGGACGCGCAGGATGCCGCGGTTGACAGGGGTCGCGACGACGTCGCGCGGCGCCAGCGGCTCGGCGGCGAGCGCGCGATCGCAAGCGGCGAGCGTCTCGGCGGTGGGCGAGAAGGGGGAATCGGCCGCTTCGTAGCAGAGCCGCGCCGCCGTGCCGCCGATCACGGTCACCGCCGCGCCGGCGGGAGCGGCGATCAGCAAAGCGGCGAGGACGAGCGGGCGCATGGCGGGGAAACTACCAGAAAATCAGCGCCTTGGCAAAGCTACTGGAGCTCGTGGCGCCGCAGCGCGTGGCGCAGCTGGTCGTAGCTCAGCTGCAGCGCGGCGGCGGCGGCGCGCTGATTCCAGCGGCACTTCTCGAGCGCGGCGCTGAGGATGGCTTTCTCATATTCGGCGACCGCGAGCCGGAAATCGGCGCAGCTCGCCGGATCGAAAGGCGACGGCCCCGCCAGCGCCGTCGGCTGGGCGACAGGCGCGACGAGCGCCGTCGAGGCCGCCGCGTCCGCCTTCCTGTTGTCGTTGGCGATCGGGCCCCAGGGCGACTCGAAGGGATCGAACTGGACGATGCCGATCGGCCGCGTCTCGTCCTCCCAGCGATAGACGGCGCGCTCGACCACGTTCCTCAGCTCGCGGACGTTGCCGGGCCAGGGATAAGCGAGGAGCTGTCCGAGCGCCGCCTCGCTGAAGCCCGGCCAGCGCTCCCAGCCGAGCTCGAGCGCCATCCGCCGGGCGAAATGATCGGCGAGGATCGGCACGTCGGCATCGCGGTGGCGGAGCGGCGGCAGGGTGATCACTTCGAAGGACAGCCGGTCGAGCAGATCGGCGCGGAAGCGGCCCTCGTCGACCAGCCGCGGCAGATGCTCGTTGGTCGCGGCGACGATGCGCACGTCGACGGTCAGCGGCCTGGACGCGCCGATCCGGGTCACCTCGCCATATTCGACGGCGCGGAGCAGCCGGTCCTGCGCGCCGGAGGACAGGGTCGCGAGCTCGTCGAGGAACAGGGTGCCGCCGTCCGCCTCCTCGAAGCGGCCGGCGCGGGCCTTGGAAGCGCCGGTGAAGGCGCCGGCTTCGTGGCCGAACAGCTCCGCCTCGATCAAAGTCTCGGGCAGCGCCGCGCAGTTCATGATGACGAGCGGCGCGTCCCAGCGGGAGCTCAGATGGTGGAGGCGCTCGGCGACCAGCTCCTTGCCGGTGCCGCGCTCGCCGATCACCAGCACCGGCCGGTCGAGCGGCGCGGCACGGCTGGCCCGCTCGATCGCGTCGAGGAAGGTCGAGGACTGGCCGACGAGATGGGTGTTCCGTTCCACGCCACGAATTGGGACTATTTCCCTACTTTTGGCAAGAGCCGATTGCTTGCTGGAGCCTCGGAAACAGCCGTTTTCGTGAGATTTCCGCTATTTACGTCACTTGGCACGGCACTTGTAGAGAAGGAGGCAAGCCCGCGGCGATGATCGCGGGAGCGACACGAAGCCAAGGTTCAGGGAGGTCACCATGTTCGACAATTTCTTCAAGTCCGCCACCGCCGCGGTCTGCTCGCTGCTTCTCACCACGCTCGCCGTCGGCGCCTCGGTCGACGGCCATGCGGCGACCACCGCGGCCGCCACGGTCTACGCTGCGGCGGATGCCGGCGAGACGGCGAATGTCTGATCCGGCGGGAGCGGGCGGCCGCGGCCGGCCGGCGCCGCCGATCGCGCCGATGCCCCCGCTCCCTCCGCTCAGGCCGCTCCGTCCGCTCGCGGCTCTTGCGCCCGAGCCGCCGGAAGCGCCAAGGTTCACCGGATTTTCGATTTCACTGCAGGAGTTCCTCCCCATGGGTATCTTTTCGCGGACGCGCGACATCATCGCCGCCAACGTCACCGACCTTCTCGACAAGGCGGAGGACCCGGCGAAGATGATCCGGATGATCATCATGGAGATGGAGGAGACGCTCGTCGAAGTGCGCGCCTCGGCGGCGCGGACGATCGCCGACCAGAAGGAGATGCGCCGCCAG
>DASWMB010000025.1:0-8630 GCA_036399955.1 Allosphingosinicella sp.
CCGCGCTCGCCGCCGCGGATCGCCTCGACACCGCCTATGAGGGCGACGCGCTGAGCCGCAGCCTGTCGGCCCGCTTCTCCGACCTCTTCGGCACCGAAGTCGAGGCGCTCTGGGTCGCCACCGGCACCGCGGCGAACAGCCTCGCGCTCGCCGCGCTCTGCCCGCCGCACGGCTCGATCGTCTGCCACCGCGACGCCCATATCCAGAACGACGAATGCGGCGCCCCCGAATTCTACACCCATGGCGCCAAGCTCGTCATTGCCGAGGGCGAAGGGGCGAAGCTCACTCCCGCCTCGGTCGAAGCGGCGATGGCGACGATCAGGAACGACGTCCACCAGGTCCAGCCGCATGCGCTGTCGATCACCAACGCCACCGAATACGGGCTCGTCTACACGCCCGAGGAGACCGCCGCGCTCGGCGCGCTCTGCCGCGCGCGCGGGCTCGGCTTCCATGTCGACGGCGCCCGCTTCGCCAATGCCGTGGCGCGGCTCGGCTGCGCACCGGCCGAGCTCACATGGCAGGCGGGCGTCGACGCTCTCTCCTTCGGCTTCGTCAAGAACGGCGGCATGTCGGCCGAGATGCTGGTCTTCTTCAGGAAGGAGCTCGCCGCCGCGACGCTCTATCGCAGGAAGCGCGCCGGCCACCTCCTCTCCAAGGGCCGCTACATGGCCGCCCAGGTGCTGGCGATGCTGGACGGCGACCTCTGGCTGAAGAACGCCCGCGCCGCCAACGACGCCGCCGCCCGGCTCGCCGCGGCGGCGGGGACAGAGCGGCTGGTCCTGCCGGTCGAGGCCAATGAGGTGTTCGTGCGGGTGACGCCGGAGGAGGCGGAGCGCCTGCGCGCCCAGGGCTTCGACTTCTACGACTGGGGGCCGGGCGAGGCGCGGCTGGTGACGAGCTGGGATTCCGATCCCGCGGCGGTCGACGCGCTCGCCGCCGCGATCCGCGCGCTGTGACGCAGCGGACCGGCTTTCGCGACCCCCGGATCCTCCTCTCCTTCGCCGCGATCGTCCTCATCTGGGGCTCGACCTGGATCGTCATCAAGGACCAGCTCGGCACCGTCCCGCCGACCTGGTCGGTCACCTACCGCTTCGTCATCGCCTGCGCGGCGATGTTCGCCTACGCGCTCGCCACCGGAGCGCCGCTCGCCATGGGCTGGCGCGGCCATGTCCTGGCGGCGGTGTTCGGCGTCCCGCAGTTCGTGCTCAACTTCAACTTCGTCTACGCGGCCGAGCTCTACGTCACCAGCGGCCTCGTCGCCGTCGTCTTCGCGCTGCTGATGGTGCCGAACAGCGCGCTGGCCTGGCTCTTCCTCAGGCACCGGGTGACGCCCCGCTTCGTCTTCGGCTCGCTGATCGCCTGTGCCGGCGTCGCCTTGCTCTTCCTCCAGGAGATCCGCGCCAGCCCGGCAAGCGCCGCCGAGACGCTGATCGGCATCGGCCTCACCCTCGCCGGCGTGCTCTCCGCCTCGGCGGCCAACATCATGCAGGCGAGCGCCCGCTTCAAGGAGCGGCCGGTCGCCACCACCTTAGCCTGGGGCATGTTCTACGGCGTCCTCGGCAACGCCCTCCTCGCCTGGTTCTGGTTCGGTCCGCCGGTCGTCGAGGCGCGGCCCGGCTACTGGTTCGGGCTCGCCTATCTGGGCCTGTTCGCGTCCGCCGCCGCCTTCACTCTCTATTTCGGCATCGTCCGCGCGGTCGGGCCGGGCAAGGCGGCCTATTCGAGCCTGGTCATCCCGGTCGTCGCGATGGCGATCTCCACCGGGCTCGAGGGCTATCGCTGGAGCCTGCTCGCCGCGGCGGGCGGCGCGCTTGCGCTCATCGGCATGGTCATCGCGCTGGCGGCGGGGCGCGATCAGCTCTCCTCGCAGCGCACCCGGTAGAGCCTCCCTGCGCGGACGAAGGTGCCGGCGACGTGCCAGCCACGGCCGCTCCGCACGAAGGCGCCGCGCAGCCGTCCTTCGTCGGTCATGCGCTGCGGGTCGGTGAGGTCGACCCAGACGCGCTGCTCGTCGATCCAGCTCTGCCTCACCTCGATCCCGTCCGGCTCGCGGAAGGTGGAGCGCGTCGTGCCGCGCTCCATCAGGTTCGCGCCGGCGACGCCGCCGCCCGCCGCGAGGACGAGGTTGAGCTGCGGCCCGGCGCCGGAGACGGGGCGGCAGAGCATGCTCTGGCTGGCGTGAGCGGGCGGCGCCGCGAGCGCGGACGCGGCCGCCGCGAGGACGAAGAGGGGGGCCCTGATTCGCATGGTCTCTCCCTTGGCTGTTGGCGCCGGCCGGCCTAGGCGGGCGGCGATGAACGATCCAGCAACGATCAGGAGGCTCTACGGCCGCCGCTCCGGCCACAAGCTGCGCCAGGGGCAGGCGGCTCTGCTCGAGGAGCTGCTCCCGGCCCTCTCGGTGCCGGAGACCGGGCCGGTCGACAGTCCGACCCTCTTCGGCGACCGGCGCCCGCTCCACTTCGAGATCGGCTTCGGCTCCGGCGAGCATCTCGCTTTCCGCGCCGACCTCCTCCCCGACCACGGCTTCATCGGCGCCGAGCCGTTCCTGAACGGCGTCGTCGCCGCGCTCACCCACGTCCGCGACCGGCGCCTCGCCAACGTCCGGCTCCACATGGGCGACGCGCTCGAGGTGCTGGAGCGGGTGCCGGACGGCGCCCTCTCCTTCGTGTACCTGCTCCATCCCGATCCCTGGCCCAAGGCGCGCCACGCCAAGCGCCGGATGGTGAACGACGGCCCGCTCGACCTCGTCGCCGCCAAGCTGAAGCCTGGCGGCGAGTTCCGGCTCGGCACCGACGATCCGACCTACTGCCGCTGGTCGATGATGGTGATGAGCCGCCGCCGCGACTTCGAATGGCTGGCCGAGAGCGCCCGCGACTTCCTCGTCCGCCCCGGCGGCTGGCCCGAGACCCGCTACGAAGCCAAGGCCCGCCGCAACGGCCACGAAGTCTGGTATTTCCGCTACCGCCGGAGCTGAAGGCGGCGGTTATCGCGCGCGTCGGCCTCGTTGAGTTCGCGGAGGGTGTTGTCCGCGTCGCTCAACGACTGGTTTACGGCGTTCATGTCGACGGGTTCGGAGGACTGCACACCGCCACCTTGGGAGAACGTCGCAATAAGCGCGATCAGGATGATCGTGCCCACCACATATCCTGCGAGCGCCGGCCACTCCGAGCTGGTCATCCCTGCCGGCATCGGCGCGACATTCCCGGGCGCATCATCGCCCCTGGAGGACGGCTCCTGTTCGTCGGGCGCGGCGGCAGCTGCGGAAGGGATGGGAGCGGGCAGGTCCGGAGCGGAGGTTCTCGGCGTCTCGAGACGATCGGCGATCGCTCCACAGGCCACCAGGATCACGCCCGCCATGGCGGTGAAATATCCGCCATGCACGACAAGGCTCTGAACGTGCATTTTGTGGACGTTCGCAACCGTGTGCGAAGGAATTGAGGGCATGTAGCCGCCGCCGGAGACGTAGGGCGCCGTCACCGATATGTCGATCAAGGCGCCGAAGACGACGATGACGATTCCGACAGCGACGAGACCGGCGCCCCATTCCTTCATCCGCCAGCCCTCGGTGCGGGTGCTCTTCCTGCCCCCGCGTGCAACGCTCGTTTCGACGCCATTGAAGCGGTTCTCCCCCTCAGCGCGCCGGCGTCAGCCGCAGCAGCCTGCCGCCGGAGCCGTTGCGCTCGTCCTCGAGGACGTAGATGGCGCCGTCCGCCCCTTCCTCGACCTCGCGGATCCGGGCCGCCATCGGCCAGCGCTGCACCTCGCGCGCGGTGGTGCCGCTCAGCTCGACGCGGAGCAGCGCCTCGCCGGAAAGCGCGCCGAGGAAGGCGTTGCCGCGCCAGTTGCGGAACAGGCGGCCGGAATAGATCATCAGACCCGCCGGCGAGACACCGTTCCAGGTGATCACGGGGGCGCGGAACTCGGGCCGGGTGGGATGGTCGGGAATGTCGCGACCGTCATAATGGCTGCCGTTGGAGACGATCGGATAGCCGTAATTGGCGCCGCGCTCGATCAGGTTGAACTCGTCGCCGCCCTGCGGGCCCATTTCGTGGCTCCAGAGGCGCCCGGCCGAATCGAAGGCGAGGCCGAGCGGGTTGCGGTGGCCGGTCGTCCAGAGCTGGGCGGTGACTCCGCCGCGGCTCGCCCAGGGATTGTCCGGCGGAGTCGTGCCGTCGTCGCGCAGCCGCACCACCTTGCCGAGATGCTGGGCCGGATCCTGAGCCGGATCGAACTTCTGGCGATCGCCGTTGGTGATGAAGAGATGGCCGTCGCGGATGGCGAGGCGGTGGCCGAAATGGCCGCGGCCGGTCGTCTTCGGGCTCTGCCGCCAGATCACCTGCAGCCCGTCGAGCTGGTAGCCGACCGGAGCGCCGGGCATCGCCGCCGACATGGCGAGGAGGCGCGCCCGGCCGACGACGGCGCCGCGCGTGTCGTTCGGCCCCGCTTCGACCCAGCTCAGATAGATGAACCCGTTCCTCGCGTAATCGGGATGGGCGATGACGTCGCCGAGGCCGCCCTGGCCGCCATGATCGACCTCCGGCACGCCGCGGATCGGGATGGCCGCGGACGCATCCCCCTCGCGGCTCCAGAGCAGCAGCCGGCCGCTCCGCTCGGTGATCAGCGCGCGGTTGCTGCCGGGCAGGAAGGCCATCGCCCAGGGCTCGTCGAACGTGCCGAGCACTTGCGTGTCGAACGCGCGGCCCGCCGCCTGCGGCGTGCCCGGCGCGGCGGCGTTGGAATTGGCGGCTTCCACCGCGTCGCCGCCGCCGCCGGTGCAGGCGGCCAGCGCGAGGAAGGATGTGGCGAGAGCGGCGGGGATGCGCATCGGGCGTGCTCCTGGTCGGGCGGGTCCCAGCCCCCATAAGCGCGGACGCGCGCGCTGGCCAATAGCCGAGCCGCGGCCTAGGCTGGGGCGATGAGCAGAACCCTTCTTGCCGCCGCCGCCCTCCTCGCCGGCTGCGCCGCCGGCGACTTCGCCGTCGTTCCCGAGGCGCCCGGCGCGCAGCAGGAGTTCTTCGAGCGGCTGCGGCCGTTGTGCGGACGCGCCTATGACGGCCGCGTCACCAGCGCGCCCGTGGAGTCCGACCGCGAGATGGCGGCGAGCCGGCTCACCATGCACGTCGCCTCCTGCACCGAGGACGAGGTCCGCATCCCCTTCCATGTCGGCGAGAACCGGTCGCGGACCTGGGTGATCAGCCGGACGAGCGCGGGCCTTCGCCTGAAGCACGTCCACCGCCACGAGGACGGCAGCGCGGACGAGCTCACGAATTATGGCGGCGACGCGACGCCGCCCGGCACCGGCCGCCGCCAGGATTTTCCCGCCGACGCCTTTTCGCGCGAATTGTTCGAGCGGACTGGGCGAGCCGTGTCGGTTCCGAACGTGTGGGCGGTCGAGGTCGATCCTGGACGTATGTTCGCCTACGAGCTGAGGCGCCCCGGCCGTCACTTCCGCGTCGAGTTCGACCTCTCCCGCCCGGTCCCGCCACCGCCCGCGCCATGGTGAGAGCGCACGGGCAAAGTTGACGAAGTTTCCTTGAATCATCGAAGAAAACCCTTTGTTTTCAGTAACGGGCGAAAGCGCTGCTGCTCCGCTCCTCTCCACCGTTCCTGCGCAGTCCATCCGAATCGCACCCCGAATCGCGAGTGCGGGAACATTGCAGGAACTAACCTACATGTCAAATTTGGCGGAATTCTGCGGCTTGTTCAGGGTACGGAGACGCGGCCTCATCCTCCCTGTCGCCGAAGGCGATGGGGAGGGGGACCATGCGCAGCATGGTGGAGGGGCAGCGCAGGCGAAGCCGGCGCCTTCATGGCTCGCTTCGCTCGTGCCCCTCCACCAGCCTGCGGCTGGTCCCCCTCCCGATCCGCTGCGCGGACGGGGAGGATGAACGCCCCCCTAGAGCGGTGCGTCGATGGTGCAGGTGAGGCCTTCCGGCTCGAACGCCAGAGTGACCTCGCCGCCCAGCTCCGCGGCGAGGCCGCGTTCGATCAGGCGGGCGCCGAAGCCGCGGCGGCGCGGCGGGGCGACCGGCGGGCCGCCGCGCTCGCGCCAGACGAGGTGGAGGCGCCCGTCCTCGACCCGCCACGAGACGTCGACCCGCCCCGCCTCGTTCGACAGCGCGCCATGCTTGATCGCATTGGTGCCGAGCTCGTGCAGCGCCATGGCGATCGAGACGGCGGGCTTGGGCGCGAGCTCGACCGGCGGGCCCGAAAGGGCGATCCGGTCGCGATAGGCGCCGGCATGGCCGGCCGAGGCGGCGGCGATGTCGGCCAGGCTCGCCGCCTCCCAGTTGGTCGAGGTGAGCAGATCGTGCGCTGCAGACAGGGCGGCGAGCCGCGCCTCGAAGGCGCTCTGCGCGGCGGCGGTGTCGGGGGCGTCGCGGAAGGTCTGCCAGGCGAGCGCCTGGACGACGGCGAGCGTGTTCTTGACCCGATGGTTGAGCTCGTTGACGAGGAGCCTTTGATGCTCCTCCCAGCGCTTGCGCTCGGTCACGTCCATGACGATGCCGCGCGAGTGGAGGATGCGCCCGCTGTCGTCGCGGAGATACTCGCCGCGGCCGTGAAGCCAGCGCGGGCTGCCGTCCGGCATGCGCAGCTTCACCGTCCAGTCGAAGCTGGTCTCGCTCCCCTGCGCCTCCTCGTCCCGCCGGCGGAAGATTCCGGGCGCGAATTCGGGATCGTAGCGGGCGCGCACGTCGTCGATCGTCAGCCACCGGTCGCGCGGATAGCCGTAGAGCTCGTTGAGCCGCTCGGAGTGGCGGATCTCGCCGGTGACATGGTCGTAGGCGAGGACGGCGAGCTGGCCCGCGTCGAGCGCGGCCTTGAGCTCGGCCTCGCGCTCGGCCAGCGCTTCCTCGGCCGCCTTGCGGCTGGTGATGTCGAGCATCACGCCGGTGACTCGGAGCGGCGCGCCCGCCTCGTCGAGCTCGAACTCGGCCCGCATCAGGTACCAGCGCAGGTCGCCGTCGGCGCGAAAGGCGCGATATTCGGCCTCGAAGAAGCGCTCGCCCCGCTGCAGCGCCGCCAGCGCCGCTCCGCGCAGCCGCTCGAGCTCGCCGGGGACGTAGTTGCTCCTGAGCTCGGCAATGTCGAGCGGCGCGTCGGGCGGGTAGCCGAGCAAAGCGTTGAGCTCGGGCGAGCTTTCGATCCGGTCGCGGACCACGTCATAGTTCCAGACCGCCATCCGTGCCGCTTCCATGGCGAGGCGAAGCCGGCTCTCGCCGGCCCTCAGCGCCGCCTCCATCCGCCGCTGGCCGGTGACCTCGACCGAGACGCCGACCATGCCGATGATCTCGCCGCTCGAATCGCGCAGCGGCGCCTTGGTCGAGCGCCAGACGCGGGTGGACCCGTCGGGCATGGTCAGCGTCTCGTCCATGTCCTCGACGGCGCCCGTTTCGATGATCCTGAGGTCGTTGTCGCTGTGCGCCTGGCCTTCGGGGCCGGCCATCTCGACGGCGGTGCGGCCGATCAGCGCCTCGACCGGCCTGTCGAACACCGCCGCGGTCGCCGGATTGGCGTAGATCATCCGCGTCGCCCGGTCCTTGGCGTAGATGAGGCTGGGCGAGGAGGCGCCGATCGCCTCGAGCAGCGCCGCCGTCCGCCGCGCCTCCGCCTCGAGCGCGACCTGGCCGCTGATCTCGGCATTGGTGCCGTACCAGCGAACGACCTTGCCGCTGTCGTCGCGCAGCGGCTCGACGCGGGTCAGGAACGGGCGGAAGACGCCGTCGGCGCCGCGCAGCGGGAAGGTCATCTCGAACGGCGCGCCGCTCGCGATCGACTCCTGCCAGCGCTCCATCACGGCGCGGAGATGCCCGGGATCGTGGACCGACTGCCAGCCCCACCCTTCCATCTGCTCGGGCGTCGTGCCGCAATAATCGTGCCAGCGGCGATTGTACCAGACGATGTAGCCGTCGGCATTGGCGATCCAGCACAAGGCCGGCAGATTGTCGGCGAGGAGGCGGAACTCGTCGGCCGGGATTTCGCCCGGCCGGAGCTCCGGCATCGCGGCGGCGGGGGCGTCGATCGCGGCGGTCGGTGGAGACTCGGGCGGCACAGCCCGGCGGCATAGAGCAGCGCCCTCGGCAAAGGCCAGCGCGATGTGAGCGCCCCCGCCCCGGATCGGGGCAGGGGGCTCGCCGCGCGGGCGGTCACATCGGTTTGCCGCAGAGCTCCTTTTCCGGAATGAAGCACTGCACCTTGTCGAGATCGTCCTCGTCGTCGCCCGAGCTCGCCGCCACCACCATGACGGCGGCGCCGGCGGCGGCGATGCCGACGATCGCGGCCGCGACCGGCGCGATGCCGAGGCGGCGCTGGACGTCGGTGAGCCGCTGGCCGGCAACATGGAGGTCGGCGCGGCCGGTGCGCGTGAGGCCCAGCTCGAGCGTCGGCGTGAAGCTGCCGCGCTGCAGCGTCGCGCCGGTTGCGCCGTAGTGGGTCACGCCCAGCGCGAGGCGGGCGGTCGGCGGCGCCGGGCGATCCTCGCCGAGGCTCATCCTGAGCTGGATGCCGGCAAAGCCGGCGCGGCGGCTGCCGGCGGCTCCGAGCTCGCGGAAATCGTCCGCGGCGAGCGCCGGCTGCGCGGCCAGCATCGCAAGGGGCGCCGCGAGAGCGGCCACGAATATGCGCTTCAT
>DASWMB010000026.1:0-1526 GCA_036399955.1 Allosphingosinicella sp.
CGGCCGATGCGGCCTGCGCGGCGACGCTGACGAGTCTCTGCTTTAGACGGATAATACACTTTCGCTCTTGCGCGGGCCGGGCTAACCACCCAATTCACGGGTCAAAGGGAGGATCGCCGGAAATGGCTACGCAGACCGAGACGCAGACCCAGCCGACCCTCACGCTCGAGGCGCCGCCGCCGCTGACCGCCGTGCAGCCCGAGCAGGCGGCGGGCCTCGTGCCGCTCAAGGAGGAGCAGCGGAGCGAGCTCGAGGAGAAGGTCGACAGCTTCGTCGCCGATCTCGTCGCGCTCGACGCCAACTCGCCCGAGTTCGGCCGAAAGGTCGACCAGCTGACCTCGATGGGCCGCAAGGAGATTTCGGAAGCCGCCGGGCATTCGAACCGCTTCCTCGACCGGCCGGTGAAGGCGATCGACGCCGACAATGGCATCGGCGCGGATCTCAGCGAGCTGCGCCGCACCGTCGAGGACCTCGATCCCGGCCGCAACGGCAAGATTACCGGCACCAAGCGGCTGTTCGGGATCATTCCCTGGGGCAACAAGCTCAGGAACTACTTCCACAAATACCAGTCGGCGCAGAGCCACATCTCGAAGATCCTCTCGAGCCTCGCTTCCGGCAAGGACGAGCTGTTGAAGGACAATGCCGCGATCGACGTCGAACGCGCGAACATGTGGAAGACGATGGGCCGCCTCGAGCAGATGATCCACATCTCCAAAGCGCTCGACGCGAAGCTGGAGGAGAAGGCGAACGAGCTCGATGCGACCGAGCCCGCCAAGGCCAAGGCGATCCGCGAGACGGCGCTGTTCTATACCCGCCAGCGCACCACCGACCTCCTCACCCAGATGGCGGTGACGGTGCAGGGCTATCTCGCGCTCGACCTCGTCAAGAAGAACAATGTCGAGCTGGTGAAGGGCGTCGACCGCGCCTCGACCACCACCGTCTCGGCGCTGCGCACGGCGGTCACCGTCGCCTCGGCGCTGACCAACCAGAAGCTGGTCCTGGAGCAGATCACCGCCCTCAACACCACCACCGCCAACGTCATCGAGTCGACCGGATCGATGCTCAAGAACCAGTCCGGCGAGATCCACAAGCAGGCGGCTTCGGCGACCATCCCGCTCGAGACGCTGCAGCGCGCCTTCCAGAACATCTACGACACGATGGACATGATCGACCGCTTCAAGGTCGAGGCGCTCGGCAGCATGAAGCAGACGGTGAACGTGCTCACCAGCGAGGTCGAGAAGTCGCGCGGCTATATCGCGCGGGCCGAAGGGGTGGAGCAGAACCGCATGGCGGGCGACCGCTCGCCGCTGACCGCGCTGGAGGGCTGAGTTGGCGCGCCACCCGCGGGGCGTGGACGAGGCGATCGCCCGCTTCGACGAGGCGGTGGCGCGTTATGACGGACGCACGCCCGAGGCGATCGGCGCGCGGCGCCGCCACTATTCGCGAGGCGCGGCGGCGGTCGGGAAACGGCTGGCGACGATGGGGATGGCGATCGGCGCGCTGATCGTCGCGACCATCGCCTTCGG
>DASWMB010000027.1:0-6803 GCA_036399955.1 Allosphingosinicella sp.
TTGGTGCCGTCGCCGGGGACGACGACGAAGCTCTGGCCTTGCGGGGCCGGCATCGCCTGGAAACGGGAGACTTCGGTCGGGAGACCTGCGGCGCAGCCGCCGAGCGCGACGAGCGCGATCGGAGCGGCGAGCGCGAGCAACTTCTTCTGGAGAGACATGATACGCGGCCCTTCCTGGAACACGGCTGAACTTCGCCGTAGATTAGAACGGCTTGGCCGTATCTCCAAGCCGCTGAACCGTGCATGAAGAGAGGCGGGCTGCGGTCGGCCCTCTCAGGCGCCGCGGCGCAGCCCCACGGCGTCATAGGCAGCGTCGAGCGTCGGCTTCGCCATCGCCGCCGCCCGCTCGGCGCCGCGCGCGAGGATGCCGTCGAGCTCCGCCGGATCGCGACGCAGCTCGTCGAGCCGCGCCTTGATCGGCCGCAGCGTCTGGACCGTGAGCTCGGCGAGCGCCGGCTTGAAGGCGCCGAATCCCAATCCGGCGAAGCGGGCGAGCACCGCTTCCGGCGTCTCGTCGGCAAGCACCGCGTAGATGGTGACGAGGTTCCGCGCCTCCGGGCGCCCGTCGAGCGCCTCCAGCGCGTCGGGGAGCGGCTCCGGATCGGTCTTCGCCTTGCGGACCTTCTGGGCGACCGTGTCGGTATCGTCGGTGAGGTTGATCCGGCTCATGTCGGACGGGTCGGACTTCGACATCTTAGCGCGGCCGTCGCGCAGCGACATAATCCGCGCGCCCGCCGCGCCGATCAGCGGCTCCGGGAGTGCGAAGACCTCGCGGCCATAGTCGGTGTTGAACTTGGCGGCGATGTCGCGGATCAGCTCGACATGCTGCTTCTGGTCCTCGCCGACCGGGACGTGGCTCGCCTGGTAGAGGAGAACGTCGGCCGCCTGGAGGATCGGATAGGCGTAGAGGCCGACGCTCGCGCCCTCGCGGTTCTTGCCGGATTTCTCCTTGAACTGGGTCATCCGGTTGAGCCAGCCGATCCGCGCCGTGCAGTTGAGGATCCAGGCCATCTCGGGATGTGCCGGCACCCGGGCGTGGTTGAACAGGACCGACTTCTTCTCGTCGATGCCGCAGGCGATCAGCGCCGCCGCCATCTCGCCCACGTTGGCCGCGAGCTCGCCGGGATCGACGAAGACGGTGATCGCATGGAGGTCGGCGAGGAAGAACAGGCACTCGGCCTCGTCCTGCATCCGGACCCAGCGCCGGATCGCGCCGAGATAGTTGCCGAGGTGGAGATTGCCGGTTGGCTGGATGCCCGAGACGACTCGCATCATTCCTCCGTCGCCGGCTTCTTCCGGCGCTTGAGGAGATCCTGGAAATCCTCCTTGTTCATGCCGCCGATCACCCAGGCGATGGCGAAATAGACGACGCTTCCGATGCCGACGAGGGCGCCGACGCCGATCAGCCGCTCGAGCGTTCCGCCGAGGAAGAGGTTGGCGAGGAGGCGCTGCAGGCCGATCAAGGCGGCGGCCATGGCGAAGGCGGCGAGGAGTTGGCGCGCGAGCCGTCCGCCGACGGCGCTGTCGATCCGGAAGTGCCCGCGGCGGTGGAGGATGATGTAGAGCGCCAGGAAGTTGATCCAGGCGCCGGCGGCGGTGACGGTGGCGAGGCTGTAGATGCCGATATGCGGAATGAGCGCGAAGTTCGCCGCAACGCTCCCGATCAGCACCGCCATCGCGATTCGGACCGGCGTGCGCACGTCCTTCCGCGCGTAGAAGCCGGGGGTCAGCACCTTGACCAGCACGTAGCCGGGAAGCCCGAGGACGAGGATCGCAAGGACGTTGCCGGTGATCCGCGCGTCCTCGGCGGTGAATTCGCCGCCCTGGAAGAGCGCGCCGATGATCGGGCCGGATGCGACAGCGAGCGCGAGCGTGGCGGGAAGGGCAAGCAGCATCGAAAGCTCGAAGGCGCGGCCCTGAACGCGGCCGGCTTCGTCGCTGCGGCCGCGGTCGATCGCGCGGCTGATCGAGGGAAGGATGGCGGTGCCAAGCGCGGTGCCGATGATCGAGAGCGGGAGCTGGTTGAGGCGGTCGGCAGAGTTCAGATAGGCCATCGCGCCCTCGCCGAGCCGCGAGGCGAAGAAGCCGTAGACGAACTGGCTGATCTGGTAGACGCCGGCCGCGAACGTCGCCGGGAGGACGAGGATCACCAACTCCTTCACCGCCGGCGTCATCCGCGGCCGCTGGAAGAGGTGGAGCCGGACCCCCGCCGTCCGCGCGCTCCGCCAGCACAAGGCGAACTGGAAGACGCCGCCGACGATGACCGCGATCGCCATGTAGGTGACCGTCCTCGTGTCGTCGCCGCCGGTCGGCACCATCAGGGCGACGATCAAAGCGAGGTTCAGCAAGGCCGGCGCGAACGCTGCGACGGCAAAACGCATCAGCGAGTTGAGCACGCCCGACAGCAGGGAGACGAGGCTGATGAAGATGAGATAGGGGAAGGTGATGCGGGTGAGCGCGACCGTCAGCTCGAACTTGCCGGGCGTCTCCTCATATTCGGACGCCATCAGCCAGACGAAGCCGGGCATGATGATCTCGAAGACGAGCGTCACCAGCATCAGGCTCGGCAGGAAGACGGAGAGCACCTCGTTCGAGAAGCGCCGCGCGTCCTCGATGCCGCCCTCGCTGTTGAGGCGCTTGCTGAACAGCGGCACGAAGCCGCTGGCGAACGCGCCCTCGCCGAACAGGCGCCGGAAGATGTTCGGGATCAGGAAGGCGATCAGGAAGGCGTCGTTCTGGTGGCTGGCGCCGAGCACGCGCGAGCCGATCATGTCGCGAGCGAAGCCGAGCACGCGGCTCACCATCGTGAGCCCGCCGATCGTCCCGACCGCCTTGATGAGGTTCATCGGCGCCTAACCCCCGCTTTGCAGGCGGATCAGGCCTGGCCGGTCTGGTCCCCGACCTGGCCGCCGGTCTGCTCGGCCTGGAGCTGCGCCTGGCGCTGCATGTAGAGCGTCGCGAAGTCGATCGGATCCAGGAGCAGCGGCGGGAAGCCGCCGTCGCGGACGGAATCGGCGATCACCCGGCGCGCGAACGGGAAGAGGATACGCGGCGCCTCGGCGAGGAGGAAGGGCTGCATCTGGTCTTCGGGCAGGTTCCGGATCGCGAACAGGCCGGCATAGAGCAAGTCGACCTTGAATGCGGTGCCCTCGGCAGCGGTCGCGGTCACTTCGATCTTGAGCGAGACCTCGTGGACCTCAGGGCCGACGGTGGCGGCGCCGATGTTGAACTGGACGTCGATCTGCGGCTGGCCCTGCCACTGGAAGACCGCCGGCGAGGCGGGATTTTCGAACGAGAGGTCCTTCACATATTGCGAGATCACGCCGACCTGCGGGAAATCGTCGCTGCTGCCGCTGAATTCGGCTCCACCCGCTGCGTTCTGCTCGTCGGCCATGTCGTTCTGAAATCCCTGGAAAATGCGCTGGAAAAAGAGCCCGCCTTGCCGCCGGCTACAGGGCGCGGGGGGTAGCAGGCGCGGGAGCGGCGCGCAACATGTCCGCGCTCCGCACGTTCATTCACCGCCGCGTTTGAATCGCAGCCTGTTCCGACCTATGTAGGCGGAGGCGTTTAGGAGTGGATCCGTGACTTTCGAGATCGTGTTGCTGGCGATGGTCGCCCTGTTCGTGGGCCTCAGGCTCTACGCCGTGCTCGGCCAGAGGACCGGCCATGAGCAGCAGCCGGTGACACGGCCCGAGGCCGCCAAGGCCGCCGAGCCCGCGGCGCCGCTCGCCGATGCCGCACCGGAACGGAAGGATGCGAGCGGCCTCGTCTACGAGGAGGGCGCCGCCGCCGGCATCCGCGCGATCATTGCGGCCGATCCGCAGTTCGACGTCGCCCGCTTCCTCGAGGGCGCGCAGGCGGCGTACCGGATGACGCTCGAGGCCTTCTGGCGCGGCGACCGCGACGAGCTGCGCTATCTCACCTCGCCCGAGGTCTACGCCTCGTTCGAGGAGGCCATCGCCGCGCGCGAGGCGGCCGGGCACAGGCTCGACAACCGCCTGATCGCGATCGAGCGGGCAGTGATCGAGGAGGCTCGCCTCACCGGCCGCGTCGCCGAGATCGACGTGCGCTTCGATGCGGACATCGCCGCCGTCACCCGCGACGCGGACGGCGAGGTCGTGGCCGGCACGCTCAGCGATGCGGTCGAGACGCACGATGTCTGGGCATTCCGCCGCACGCTCGGCAGCGACGATCCGAACTGGCTGCTGGTCGAGACCGACGCCGCCTGAGGCGTAGAAGCCGCAACTTCCTTATTGGCGGCCGATCCGGCTATGGCCGGGGTCATGACCCTGCGCCCGCTCCTCGTCGCCGCCCTCATCCTTTCCGCCAGCTGCGCCCGCGTCGTTCCGCGGCCCGAGAGGCCGCCGCCGACGGAGCAGCCGCGGCAGCCGGAGCCGGTTCCACCGCAACCGACCCAGCCGGCGGAGCCGGCGGCGCCGCCGGCGGCGACCACTGCGGCGGAGGCCGGCCTCGCTCCCGGGCCGGCGCTCCACTTTCCCGATACTGCCGCCGCCGAGCGGGCGTGGCGCGCCTTCCGCATTTCCTGCCCATCGCTGCTCGGCCGCGAGGACGTGAGCGGGCTCACCCGCCCGGAGCATTGGCGGCCGCTCTGCGAGGAGAGCGCCGGCCTCGCCACCCCCGCCGCCATGGCCTCCTTCTTCCGGGACCGTTTCGAGGTGGTCCAGGTCGGCGACGGCGCGGCCTTCGCGACCGGCTATTACGAGCCCGAGATCCGCGGCTCGCGCACCCGGCAGCCCGGCTATGAGGTCGCGATCTACGCGAAGCCGCCGGAGCTGCTCGACGCCAATCCGCAGACCGGCGCCCGCGGCCGCGGCCGGATCGACGAGACCGGCAATTACGTCCTCTATTACGAGCGGTCGGAGATCGAGGCGGGGGCGCTCGCCGGGCGCGGCCTCGAGATTGCCTGGGCGGCGGATCCGGTCGACCTGTTCTTTCTCCAGATCCAGGGCTCCGGGCGCCTGCGCCTGCCGGACGGCGGCGTGATGCGGATCGGCTATGCCGGCCAGAACGGGCGCGAATATGTCGCGATCGGGCGGCTGATGCGGGAGCGCGGCATCCTCGAGCCGCCGGTCACCATGCAGCGGATCGTCGAATGGCTGCGGGCGAATCCCGAGCCGGGCCGGGCGCTGATGCGGGAGAACAAGAGCTACGTCTTTTTCCAGGAGCTGACCGGACCCGGGCCTCTCGGTGCGCTCGGCCGGCCGGTGACGCCGCGGGTGAGCGTCGCGGCCGATCCGCGCTTCGTGCCGCTCGGTGCGCCGGTGCTGCTGCGCGAGATGAGCGATCCGCGCGCCGACGGCCTGTGGGTGGCGCAGGACACGGGCGGCGCGATCCGCGGCGCCAACCGCTTCGATACCTTCTGGGGCGCGGGTGCCGAGGCGGCGGAGATTGCGGGCGGCATGCAGGCGAGGGGCCGTGCGTGGCTGCTGCTGCCGCGCGGCACGATCGCGCGGGTGAGGGCCGGTGCGCCGCCGCCTCAGCGCTGACGAGCGCGCGCTCTGGGCGAAGGTGGTCGCGACCGTGCGGCCGCTGGAGCCGCGCGCGGCGCCGCCTTTGTCGGCGGAGGAGGATGTGACGGCCGCTCCCGCCGCTGCCACGGCCAGAGCCAGGCCGGCGCCGCCCAAGCCGGCGCCGACGGCGAAGAAGGAGCCGGGGACGACGCTCGATGCGACCTGGGACCGCCGTCTGTCGCGCGGGATCGCGTCGCCGGACGTCACCGTCGACCTCCACGGCCACAACCTTGCCACGGCTTATTCGCTGCTCGACCGGCGCCTCGATCAAGCGATCGCCGACGGCGCGCGCCTCCTCCTCCTGATCACCGGCAAGCCGCCCTCGGACGACCGCCGTCCCGTCGCCCGCGGTGCGATCCGCGCGGCAGTCGGCGACTGGCTCGCCGCCTCCCGCCATGCCGGCGACATCGCGGCGGTGAGGAACGCCCACCCGCGCCACGGCGGGCAGGGCGCGCTCTACATCGTGCTCAGGAGGAAGCGAGAGCCGAGCGGATGACGCGGGCGTAGATGCGCGAAAGCGCCCACATATCCTCGACGGCCGCCGCTTCATCGAGCTTGTGCATCGTCGCGTTGGGGAGGCCGAAGTCGACCACCGGGCACCAGCGGATCAGGAAGCGGCCGTCCGACGTGCCGCCATGGGTGGACAGGCTCGGCTCGACCCCCGTCTCGTCGCGGATCGCCTCGCGGACGATGTCGTAGATCGGCCCGGGCGGGGTCACGAACGCCTCGCCCGAGATCTTCGCCTCGACGGTCGTGCCGGGCGCCGCCTCCTCGGCGGTGCGGCGGACGAGCTCGACGAGGTCCTCGCCGCGATGGAGATTGTTGAAGCGGATGTTGAGCTGCGCCCGGGCCGCCCCGGGAATGACGTTGGTCGCGCGGCTCGACGTATCCGCGGCCGTGAATTCGAGGTTTGAGGGCTGGAAGACCTCGGTGCCTTCGTCGAGCCGCAGCGCATCGAGCGCGGCGATCACCCGGGCGAGCTTCGGCACCGGATTGTCGGCGCGGTGCGGGTACGCGACGTGGCCCTGAACGCCCGGCACGGTGATCCACATATTGACCGAGCCGCGCCGCCCGATCTTGACGACATCGCCGAGCCGCGCCTCGGAGGTCGGCTCGCCGATCAGGACCATGTCGGGCCTGAGGCCGCGCGCCTCCATCCACTCCATCAGCGCCGGCGTCCCCCAGGTGGCGGGGCCTTCCTCGTCGCCGGTGATGATGAAGCTGAGCGTCCCCCGATGCTCCCGCACCACCGCCGCCGCCGCCACGAACGCGG
>DASWMB010000028.1:0-3488 GCA_036399955.1 Allosphingosinicella sp.
CGCTGGCAGCCCGGCGCCAGTCGGGGAACGTCAGCGAAGGTCTGCGGCGGCGAGCGGCCGGGGCTGGCGGATCTGCTGGGCGGCGCGGGCCTGCACGTCCGGCGCCGAGGCGATCATGCCGGCCTGCATCAGATAGCCGCCCTGGCCCCAGCCGCGCTGATATTCGGCGAGGAACTCGCGCATGCCGGGGATGACGTTCATGTGCTCGCCCTTCACGTAGATGTAGAGCTGGCGGGCGCCCGGATAGCTGAGATCGGTGATCGTCGCCGCGCTCGGCATCACACCCGCGATCGGGATGCCGCGGACCCGCTCCTGGTTCGCCTGGAGGAATGAGAAGCCGAGCACGCCGAGCGTCCCCTGGTTCTCCGCGACGCGCTGGACGAGGAGGTTGTCGTCCTCGCCGGCGTCGATCCAGGCGCCGTCCTCGCGGATCTGCGTGCAGACCTGCTTGTGGCGGTCGGAATCCTGCGCCTTGAGCTGCTGCATTGCGGCCTCGCTGTTGCAGCCCTTGTCGAGGATGAGCTCGGCGAAGCTGTCGCGGGTGCCCGAGGTCGGCGGCGGGCCGTAGACCCTGATCGCCACGGCGGGAAGCGCCGGATTGACGTCGCGCCAGGTCCGCGCCTGCTGCGGCCGCCCGAACGGATTGGCGGCGAGCGCGGCATAGACGTCGCGCGCCGTGAGCCGGAAGTTCGTGGGCCGGCCGGCGGATTCGATCAGCGTCAGGCCGTCGATGCCGACCGGCACCTCGATCACCTGAGCGACGCCGTTGCGGTTGCAGGCTTCGAGCTCGCTCGCCTTCATCCGGCGCGAGGCGTTGACGATGTCCGGCTTGTCGGCGCCGACGCCGGAGCAGAACTGCTCGATCCCCGCGCCCGTCCCATTCGATTCGACGATTGGGGCGCCGAGCGCGGCGTTGCCCTGGCCGAAGCGCTCGGCGACCGCGCGGGTGAAGGGATAGACCGTCGATGAGCCGACGATCCTAATCTGGCGGCGGGCCGCGCCGTCGCCGCCGGCTCCGCCTTCGCCGCAACCCGAAAGGGCGAAGGCGGCGGCGACGATCGCGCCGAGCAAGGCTGTCTTCTTCATGAAAGTCCTCCTGAATACGGGAGGACTTTACGGGCGCGCGGCGGACGGATCCGCGACGCGGCGGTTTCACTTTTGTGACAGCGGCGGCGATCAGCCCTCGCTGTCGAGCGCGTATCCGGCCGAGCGGACGGTGCGGATCGGATCGGCCAGCCCGCCCTCGTTCAGCGCCTTCCTGAGGCGGCGGACGTGGACGTCGACGGTCCGCGCCTCGATCTCGCTGTCCTGCGCCCAGACCGTCTCGATCAAGCGCTCGCGGCTGAAGACCCGGCCGGGATGCTCCATCAAGTGGCGCAGGAGGCGGAACTCGGTGGGGCCGAGCGCCACGGTCCTGCCGGCGCGCCTGACCTTGTGGGCGGCGACGTCCATCTCGAGATCGCCATAAGCGAGGCGCTCTCCGGCAAGCGCGGGACGGACGCGGCGCAGGACCGCGTTGACCCGCGCGACCAGCTCGCCCGGGCTGAAGGGCTTGGTGACATAATCGTCGGCGCCCGTCTCGAGCCCGCGGATCCGGTCCGCCTCCTCGCCGCGGGCGGTGAGCATGATGATCGGCACGTTGGCGGTCGCGGCGCGGCGGCGCAGCCGGCGGCAGACCTCGATCCCGGACACCCCTTCGATCATCCAGTCGGCGATGACGATATCGGGGACCTCCTCCTCGGCCATCAGCAAGGCTTCCTCGCCGTCGGCGGTGCGGCGGACGGCGAAGCCCTGCCGCTCGAAGTGCCAGACGAGCAGTTCGGCGAGCGCCTTGTCGTCCTCGATGAGCAGCATCCGTCCCCCGCTCATTGCCGTCCCCTTCCTCATTCCGCCGCCGCGCCGCCCGCCGCCGGGAGCAGGACATGGATGTCCGTGCCCCGCCCGACGGCGCTCTCGATGTGGAGCCGCCCGCGATGGCGCTCGACGATGTGCTTGACGATCGAGAGGCCGAGCCCGGTCCCGCCGAGCGAGCGGCTGCGGCTCGGATCGACGCGGTAGAAGCGCTCGGTGATGCGCGGGATGTGCTCGGCGGCGATGCCGTCCCCCTCGTCCGACACGGTGAGGCGGACCATCGCATCGTCACGCCGCATCCTGACGCGAACCGGGGTGCCCGGGCGGCCGTAGCGCAGCGCATTGCCGATCAGATTGTCGAGGAGCTGGAGGATCTCGTTCCTGTCGCCGGCGATCAGCGGCAGGCTCGCTTCGGCTTCGATCTCGATACCTGAGCCGCGGCCGGCGGCAAGGCCGCGGCAGCTTTCGGCCGCTTCGTCCGCGAGGACGGCGAGGGCAAGCGGGTCGGTGGGGGTGGAGAAGCGTTCGGCCTCGATCCGGCTCAGCGAAATCAGATCCTCGACGAGCCGCTGCATACGCCGCGCCTCGTCGTGGACGATGGCGGTGAAGCGCTCCCTTGTCGGGCCGTCGATCTCCTCGCTCTGCTCGCGCAGCGTCTCGGCATAGCCGACGAGGGTGGCGAGCGGGGTCCGAAGCTCGTGGCTGGCGTTGGCGACGAAGTCGACACGCATCTTCTCCGCGGCGTGCGCCTCGCTTCGGTCGACGAGCCGGACGAACAGGGTGCCATCGGCGAGCGGGGCGACGGTCATCGTCCAGCGCCGGTCCGGCTCGCCGACGCCGGCGAGCTCGACCTCGTCGGCGGCGTCGGGCGCGCCGCCGAGCAGCCGCTCGACCGCCGCCGGGTGACGGATGGCGGCGCGCACGTCGGCGCCCTCGGCGCGCGCGCCGAACACGCCGCGCGCCGCCTCGTTCGCGATCACCACGCGCCCGTCGGCGACGATCAAGGCGGGCTCGGCAAGTGCGTCGAGGAGCGAGCGAAGGACCATCGAGCGCGCCCTTAGCCGCCCCAGCGGCGCGGCGCCTCCCCTAATTTGGCGGCACGAAGCCGGCGAGGAGGGCCTTCAGCTCCGGCTCGAGCACGGCCTCGGCGGCCGCGGCCGGCGCAAACCAGCGGCGCGTCCGTTCGCCGGCTTCCGGCCACTCGGCCAGCTCCTCCTCGACCCGGAGCGGGAAGAGGACGACACGCGCGCGAACGCCGCGGCCCGAGCGGCGGGTCTTGCGATAGCCATATTCGCCGACCACCTCGCTGGTGACGGGGCCGCGGACGCCGGCTTCCTCGAAGGCTTCCTGCGCTGCCGAGAGGTGGGGCGGCAGGCCGGGGATCGGGTTGCCGCGCGGAACGACCCAGCGCCCGGTGTCGCGCGAGGTGATCAGGAGGACGAGCGGCCTCTCCTTCACTCCGCGCTTCCAGGCGACCGTTCCATATTGCCGGATCAAGCGTCCTCCGTGCCGTTCACCGCGTCATGCTTGTTCATGACGCCTTAAACGCTTATTTCCTCCACATGGATCATATCCACCACAGCCATTCGGGCAGCGACCTCGCCGACGCGGCGAAAACCACGATGGAAAAATCGGGC
>DASWMB010000029.1:0-9554 GCA_036399955.1 Allosphingosinicella sp.
GGGGGTGGCGAGCGACCCGGCGGTGCGGGCGCGGGCCAACGCGCTCGCCGCCGAAGCGAGGGCCGGCGACCGCGCCTTCGAGGCGGCTCATGCGCGCGCCGCGGCCGCCGCGCGCGGCGCCGGCGCACCGGGGTCCGAAAGCTGGGTCGAGGCGCAGCAGGCCATCTCCCGCGCCGAGGCGGAGCGCACCGCCACCGGCCGCGCGCTCGCCGAGCTCGACCGGCTGGCGACCGAGCGGGCGCGGCTGCCGACCAACGAAGGCGACTTCGCGCTGGTGCGCGGCGCGCTCGAGGAAGTTGAGGCGATCGCCGCCTCGCAGCAGCAGAAGCTCGACCGGCTGAGGAGCGCCGTCAGGCGCTGAGCGCCGCGGCGTGCATCCTCGCCAGATCCACATAATGGGCGACGCCGGCGCGCATCCCATCGAGGTCGCCCGCCGAGAGGTCGCGGACATATTTGGCGGGACGGCCGGCCCAGAGCTGACCGGAAGGAATGGTCTTGCCAGGCGTGAGCATCGCGCCGGCGGCGAGCATCGCATCGCTCTCGACCCTGCAGCCGTCCATCACGATCGCCCCGAGACCGACGAAGGCGCGGTCGTGGAGGACGCAGCCATGGACCATGGCGAGATGGCCGATCAGCACCTCCTCGCCGATGATCGTCGGGTGCCCCGCCTCCTCGCCGGGCTTGGGCGAATCGACATGGATGACGCTGCCGTCCTGGATGTTGCTCCGGGCGCCGATGCGGATCCGGTTGACGTCGCCGCGCAGGACGCAATTGTACCAGATGCTCGCTTCGGGTCCGATCTCGACGTCGCCGATCAGCTTGGAGCCGGGGGCGACGAAGGCGCTCGGGTGGACGAGCGGCGTCCTGCCGCCGAAGCTCAGGAATCGGTCCATCGGCTCTTCTCGATCTCGTAGACGATCACCGGGTTCATCGACGGCGGCCAATCCGGATCGACATAATCGAGGTCGCGGCGCCGCTCCATGCCGAGCCGGATCATCAGCCCCCAGCTCGCCCGGTTCCCGTCGACGGTGAGCGCGATCACCCGCTCCGCGCCGACCGTTTCGAAGGCATGACCGAGCGCAGCGGTCGCCGCTTCCCTGGCATAGCCCTGGCCCCAGGCGTCCTCGCGGAAGCGCCAGCCGATCTCGACGGCGCCGCCGACACTGCTGTTGGAGCCGTCGGCGATCTTGAGGCCGCAGAAGCCGAGGAAGGCGCCCTCCGCCTTGCGCTCGACCACCCAGAAGGTGAAGCCGAGCTCGGCCTGCCAGCGCATGAAGCGCTCGTGGACGACGCCGTCGAGGAAGTCGCGCGTCTTGACGCCGCCGAGCCAGCGCATGACGTTCTCGGTGTTGGTGTGGCGGAAGAAGGCCTCGGCATCGCCCTCGCGCCAGTTCCTGAGCCGCAGCCGCACGGTCTCGGCCACGGCGTCGCCCGGCGCCCTCACCACGGCGTCCGGATCAGCGGCAGGATCGAGGCATGGTCGTCGCTCCAGCCGGTGAAGCCGGGGCGCTGCTCCAGCACCACCCAGTGGATCCCATCCTTGCCGCTCAACTCGACGAGGCGGCTGATCGTCTGCGGGTTGCGCGACAGCGCGATCCAGTTGGAGACGCTGGCGTTGTTGAGCTCCTCTTCCTCCGTCGGGGAGAATTCGAGCCTCGCGCTGGCCCAGCGCCCCGACGCGGCGAGATCGGCGATCACCGGCTCGAGGTTGAGATAGCGGTTCGAGATGTGGAAGAGGACGATGCCGTTCGGATGGAGGACATTGCCGTAGACGCCCAGCGCCTCGCGGGTGAGGAGGTGCATCGGCACCGCGTCCGAGGAGAAGGCATCGACGGCGAGGACGTGGATCTGGCCCCGCGGCTGCCGCGCCAGCGTCAGCCGCGCATCGCCGAGGACGACGCGCGCCTGGGGCGCACAGGCGCTGAGGAAGGTGAAGTTGCCGCGCGCGACCTCGACGATGCCCGGATCGATCTCGAAGAAGGTCCAGCGCTGGTCCGGCCGGGCATAGCAGGCGAGGGTTCCGGTCCCGAGGCCGATGACGCCGATATGGGCGCCCTGCCCGAACAAAGCCGGCGCATTGGAGAGGGCGAGGCCGACCGCGGAGCGGCGGGCGTAATAGGTGGTTGGCTCACGCTCCATGCCCGGCACCAGGTTCTGCATGCCGTGAAGGGTCGTACCGTGGGTGAGTGTGCGGGCGAACGGCTCTCCGCCGGCACTGCGGACGCGGACCTCGTAGATGCCGAAATAGGTCCGGGTGCGCGCCCCGCTCGCGCTCACCTCGATCGTGCCCCAGCCGCCATAGCTCAGCATCAAGGCGGTGAGGCAGGCGGCGAAGGGGAGCCGCCGGCCGAGGCAGACGAGGGCGATCAGCGAGATGGCGATGCTGGAAACGGTCGTGGCAAGGTTGCCCGCGGCGTAGAGATGATAGGCGTTGAGCCAGGAGAGGATGAAGGCGGTGACCGGAAGCGCGATCGAAAAGAGCAGCTTCAGCCGGTCCGGCCAAGGGACGAGCGCGGTCTGCGGGACGAGCAGGGCCGCGGCCACGATCAGCAGCGGATGCTCGTAGGCCCAATCGAACAGCATCGGCGCGACGATCGCGCAGAACAGGCCGCCGAGCATGCCGCCGAAAGACATGGCGACGTAGAAGCGGGTGAGATGGCCGACGGCGGGGCGACGGCGAAACAGCTCGGTGTGGAGCGCCACCGCAATCGCGAACAGGAGGAGGAGGCCGAGGCTGGCGGTGAAGAAGGGACTGGTGCTGCCGTCGCTGAAGGCGAGGCCGCCGGCGATCAGGATGACGAGCGGCGCGGCGACCGTCACGAGGTCGGCGACGGCGCGGCGAGCGGCGAAGGCGATGACGAAGCTCAGCAGGTAGAGGCCGAGCGGCAGCGCCCAGAGCAGGGGCATGGCGACGATGTCGGTGGTGAGGTGCGACGTCGTCGATAGCATCAGCCCCGACGGCACGGCGGCAAGGACGACCCAGTATACGATCTGCCGCCGCGTCGGCGGCGGCGCCGTCTCCTCCGGCGCGGCTTCGACGGCCCGGGCCGGGACGGTGTAGGCGCAGCCGGCGACGAGCAGGACGAGGAAGAGGTAGAGCGCCGTCCACAGCCAGCTCTGCTGCTCGAGCGTCATCAAGGGCTCAACAACGAGCGGATAGGAGATGAGGCCGGCGAAGCTGCCGAGGTTCGAGGCGGCGTAGAGCGGATAGGGATCGCCGCGCGCGGTCTCGAGCGCATACCAGCGCTGCATCAGCGGCGCCTGGGCGGAGACGATGAAGAAGAGCGGGCCGATCGAGCTGATCAGGAACCAGGGCACCCAGAAAGCGGGCTCGCCGCCGACAGGCGGCACGGCCGAGTTGAGCCCGATCGGCAGCCACAAGGCGGCGACCGCGAACAGGACGAGGTGAATGCCGACCTGGCGCCGCGGCTTGAGGCGCGCGATCCGGTCGGCGTAGAAATAGCCGCCGAGCAGCAGCAGCTGGTAGACCAGCATCGCGCTGTTCCATACGGCGGGTGCGCCGCCGACGCGGGGCAGCGCCATGCGCGCGACCATCGGCTGGGTGAGGAAGAGGAGGAAGGAGCCGGTGACGATGGTCAGGATGAAGAGCGGGCGCGCATAACGTTCGCGCGACCCCGCCCCGACGGTCATTTCAACCAATCACCCTCTCCCCGAAAAAGGCCGTTCAACGGCCGAGCAGCCGCGCCGCGAGCGGCGCATGATAGCTGAGCACGCCCGAACAGCCAGCCCGCTTGAACGCCATCAGCGTCTCGAGGACCAGCGCGTCGCGATCCCCCGCGTTGGCCGCCGCCGCCGCCTCGATCATCGCATATTCGCCGGACACCTGGTAGGCGAAGACCGGCACGTCGAACCGCTCCTTCACCCGCCGGACGATGTCGAGATAAGGCAGGCCCGGCTTCACCATGACGTGGTCGGCGCCCTCCTCGATGTCGAGCGCGACCTCGCGCAGCGCCTCCAGCGCGTTGGCCGGGTCCATCTGGTAGGTCTTCTTGTCGCCCTTGAGGAGCCCGCCCGAGCCGACGGCTTCGCGGAAGGGGCCGTAGAAGGCGCTGGCATATTTGGCGGCATAGGCCATGATCTGGACGTTGACGTGGCCCGAGCCCTCGAGCGCCTTGCGGATCGCGCCGACGCGCCCGTCCATCATGTCGGAGGGGGCGACGATGTCGGCGCCGGCGGCGGCCTGGACGAGGGCCTGCTCCATCAGCAGCTTCACCGTCTCGTCGTTGGCGACGTAGCCCCGCGCGTCGGTGAGCCCGTCATGGCCGTCGGCGGTATAGGGATCGAGGGCGACGTCGGTGAGGACGCCGATCTCGGGCGCCGCGTCCTTCACCGCCTTCACCGCCCGGCAGATGAGGTTGTCGGGGTTGAGCGCCTCGCGGGCGTCGCCGGTCCTGAGGTCGCGCGGCGTGTTCGGGAACAAGGCGATGCAGGGGATGCCGAGCTCGCGGGCATCGCGGGCAAGCGCGCCGAGCCGGTCGACCGAGTAGCGCGAGACGCCGGGCAGGCTCGCGACCGGCTCCTCGACCCCTTCCCCGCTCGTGACGAACAGCGGCCAAATGAGGTCGGCCGGGGTGAGCACGGTCTCGGCGACGAGCGCGCGGCTCCAGGCGGCGGCGCGGGTGCGGCGGAGGCGGGTGGAGGGAAAGGACGGCATTGCGGCCTCCGCTTAGCCGCTGCCGCGCGCCCTGCAAAGCGGCGGCGCCTCGCTTGTGCCGGAGGGGGATCGGTGGCATCATGCCGGGAACGGAACGAGCGCTTCGCGCCGGCCCGTGGGCACATCAGTCGAGGGGGCGGACGATGAGCGGGAAAGCATGGAGCAGGACCGCGACGACCGCGGCAATGTTGACGGCGGCGCTGCTGGGCGGCTCCGCGCCGACCCAGGCGCAGACGCCGGCCCCGCCCAATCCCGTGCTCTACCTCACCGGGCAGGAATATTATTCGACGAGCGCGGGCAGCTTCGTGCGCTACCGCTACGACGTCATGAACAAGGACGCCTATCCGGCGGCGATGTTCGCCGCCGCGCCGACGCTTCCGCCCTGCGGCAGCAACGCCAACAGCTCGCGCAGCTGGGTCGATTTCTTCAACGCGAGGACGAACCAGCGCATCTACGGCTTCTGCGCGCTGGGCACGCCGCAAAGCCTCGGCAGCATCTGGTTCGCCATGCCCGAGGGGACGATCCCGCCGAGCTACGTCTATATCGAGATCATCGACCGCCAGACGGGCACCCGCTACCGATCGAACAACGCCGACACGACGCTCTGACGCCCCCGCGGCGCAACATTCCGTCGGCGCTTGAGTTGGACGGTGCGTGAACGCCATGAAACCTGTCCCGCGCGAGGCCATCCTCATCGTCAACGCCGCTTCCCGCAAGGGGCGCGACCTGTTCCGCGAGGCGCACAAGAAGCTCCAGGAGGCGGGCGTGCGGCTGATCGAGGCACATGCGGTCACCAAGCCGAAGAAGCTTGTGCCGACGGTGAAGGCGGCGGTGCGGACCGGCGCGCCGATGGTGATCGTCGGCGGCGGCGACGGCTCGCTCTCCTCCGCCGTCGACGAGGTGGTCGACCGCGACTGCGTCTTCGCCCTCCTCCCGCTGGGGACTGCGAACAGCTTCGCCCGCACGCTCGGCATCCCGCTCGACCTCGACGGCGCGATCGATGC
This sequence comes from Allosphingosinicella sp., assembly GCA_036399955.1. GTDB lineage: Bacteria > Pseudomonadota > Alphaproteobacteria > Sphingomonadales > Sphingomonadaceae > Allosphingosinicella. Next base: position 5,680 of record DASWMB010000029.1, read on the forward strand.
AATCGCCAACGGCGAGCGGCGGCGGATCGATCTCGGCATGATCGACGGCGACTATTTCGCCAACTGCGCCGCAATGGGCCTCTCGCCGATGATCGGCGAAGGCATCCCGCACAACCTCAAGCGCTATTTCGGCCGAGTCGGCTATCTCGGCTGGGCGACCTGGTGCCTCGCCCGCTTCCACCCGTTCCGCCTGACGATCCGCGGCGACGGCGTTGACGAGACGCTCTGGGCGACCGAGGTCCGCATCGCCAACGGGCGCCACCACGGCGGCGTCGAGCTCATCGAGAGCGCCAACCTCAACAGCGGCGAGATCGTCGTCCAGGTCGTCGAGGGGAAATCGAGCCTCAAGCTGGTCTGGGACTGGGCCTCGAAATATTGGAAGCTGCGCTCGCGCAAGGGCACGACGCGCGAGTTCCACGGGCAGCGGCTCGAGATCAGGGCGCGTCCGCCGCAGCGCATCTCGATCGACGGCGAGGTGCTCGCGAAGACGCCGGTCGTCGCCCAGGCGGCGCAATGCGCGATCGAGGTCGTCGTCCCCCGCGGCGCCACCCGCGACGACAAGCACCGGGTCGCCGCCGTCGCGGCCGAGACGGCTGCGGAGGACGCCGCCGCCGCGGCCGACGCAGCCTAGCCCAGCCGCGCGAGCGCCGCCCGGTAACGCTCCGCGTCGGACGCCTTCGACGCATGGTCCTCGCGCGCTTTCTCCACCGCCTCGGGCTTCGCCCGCTCGACGAAGCTCGCATTGCCGAGGCGCGAGGCGAGCGCATCCCGCTCCTTCTCCGCCGCCTGCGCCGCCTTCTCCAGGCGCGCCTTCTCGGCGGCCACGTCGATCACGCCTTCGAGCGGCAGCACATAGGTCGCCTCGTCGACGACCACCTGCGCCGCCCCGCCCGAAATCTCGCCGCCGCCGATAGCATCGATCCGCGCCAGCCGCTTCAGCGCCGCTTCGTTGCGCTGGAGCCGGGCGCCGGTCGCCGCGCTCGCGTCGCGCACTAGGAGGGCGAGCTTCGCACCGGGCGGAACGTTGAGCTCGGCCCGGGCGGCGCGGATGCCGCTGACGAGGCGGATCAACCAGTCGATCTCCGGCCCCGACTCCGCATCGAGCGACCGCGCATCCGGCATCGGCCATCTGGCGAGGATCAGCGGGTAGGGCCGCTCGCCCATCGCGTTCCACAGCTCCTCGGTGATGAACGGCATGAACGGGTGGAGCATGACGAGGATCTGGTCGAGCACCCAGCCGGCGACGGCCTTCGTCTCGTCGTCGACCTGACCTTTGATCAGCTCGAGATACCAGTCGCAAAAGGTGGCCCAGACGAATTGGTAGACGGTGTTCGCGCTCTCGTCGAAGCGCAATTCAGCAAGCGCGAGGTCAAGGGCGTGCACGGTCTTCACGGTCTCGCCCAGGACCCAGCGGTTGACCGGCAGCGTCGCCTCGGGCGGCTCGATCCGGTCCGAGGCGCCGATGCCGTTCGACCGGCAGAAGCGGGCCGCGTTCCACAGCTTGGTGGCAAAGTTGCGATAGCCCTCGACGCGCTTCTCATCCAGCTTGATGTCCCTGCCCTGGCTCTCCATCGCGGCGAGGGTGAAGCGCAGGGCATCCGCGCCGAAGCGGTCGATGAGGCCGAGGGGATCGACCGTGTTGCCCTTCGACTTCGACATCTTCTGGCCCTTGGCGTCCCGCACGAGGCCGTGGAGGTAGAGCGTCTTCCAGGGCTTCTCGCCCATGAACTGGAAGCCCTGCATCGCCATCCGGGCGTCCCAGAAGAAGATGATGTCGAAGCCCGAGATTAGGACGTCGTTGGGGTAGTGGCGCTTCAGCGCCTCCGTCTGCTCGGGCCAGCCCAAAGTCGCGAAGGGCCATAGGGCGGAGGAGAACCAGGTGTCGAGCACGTCCTCGTCGCGGCGGACGACGGCCCCCTCCCCCGCTTCGGCGCGCGCCTCCTCCTCGGTCTCGGCAACGTAGAACTTGCCGGCATCGTCGTACCAGGCCGGGATCTGGTGCCCCCACCAGAGCTGACGGGAGACGCACCAGGGCTGGATGTTCTCGAGCCAGTTGAACCAGGTCTTCTCCCAGGTCTTGGGAACGACCTTGATGTCGCCGGAGCGGACCGCCTCGATCGGCTTCTGCGCGAGCGTCTTGGCGTCGACATACCATTGGTCGGTGAGCCAGGGCTCGATGACGACGCCCGAGCGGTCGCCGTAAGGGAGCTGGATGGTCTTGTCTTCGACACGCTCGAGAAAGCCGCCCTCCTCCAGCAGCGAGACCACGCGCGTGCGCGCCTCGAAGCGGTCGAGGCCGACGATCTCGTCGGGGATTCCGCCGCACTGCGTGACCCGTGCCTGCGCGTCGAACATGTTCAGCATAGATGCCGGTTCGATTCCGGCTCGGGCGCCCACTTCGAAATCGTTGAAGTCGTGGCCCGGCGTGATCTTGACGGCGCCCGAGCCGAGCTCCGGATCGGCATGCTCGTCGCGGACGATGGGCACCAGCCGGCCGGTGAGGGGAAGCCGAACCTTGCGGCCGACGACGGCCGAATAGCGCGCATCGTCGGGATGGACCGCCACCGCCATGTCGGCGAGCATCGTCTCCGGCCGTGTCGTCGCGACCTGAATGAAGCCGCTGCCGTCCTCGAGCGGATATCTGAGGTGCCAGAACTTGCCCTGCACCTCCTTCGTCTCGACCTCGAGGTCCGAGATTGCGGTGCCGAACTTCGGGTCCCAGTTGACGAGCCGCTTGTCGCGGTAGAGCAGCCCGTCGCGGTAGAGCTGGACGAAGACGCGGGTGACGGCGGCCGAGAACCCTTCGTCCATGGTGAAGCGCTCGTTCGCCCAGTCGCACGACGCGCCGAGGCGGCGGAGCTGGCGGGTGATCGATCCGCCCGACTGCGCCTTCCACTCCCAGACATGCTCGACGAAGGCCTCGCGAGGCATGTCCGTGCGCCGCAGGCCCTGGCTCTCGAGGTTGCGCTCGACGACCATCTGCGTCGCGATGCCGGCATGGTCGGTGCCGACCACCCACAGCGCGTCCTTGCCGTTGAGGCGGGCGTGGCGGACGAGAATGTCCTGCAGCGTGACATCGAGCGCGTGGCCGATATGGAGCGAGCCGGTGACGTTCGGTGGCGGGATGACGATGGTGAACGGCTCCGCCTCGTCGCGCTTGGGGCGGAAGTGGCCGCTCTCCTCCCAATGCTGGTACCAGCGGGATTCGATGACGGCGGGGTCGAAGGTCTTGGGCAGCTCGGACATGGGCGGGGGATTAGCGGCCGTTCCCGCCCTCGTCACCCCCGCGCGCCGACCCTATTGCCCCTGCCCCGCCCCCGGCCGAAGCCAGCGGTCCATCCAGCCGTGAACCTCGCGGTACCACTGGATCGAATTCTGCGGCTTCAGGATCCAGTGGTTCTCGTCCGGGTACATGACGAGCCGCGACGGGATGTTGCGGCGCTGGAGGGCGTTGAACATGGCGAGCGACTGCGAATAGGGGATGCGGAAATCCCGCTCGCCGTGGAGGACGAGCATCGGCGTGCGCCAGCGGTCGACGAAGCGGACCGGGTTCCAGCGCTCCATCACCTCGGCCGCGGCGGGCTCGTAGTAGGGGCCGCCGAACTCGTACTCGGTGAACCAGAGCTCCTCCGTCTCGTACGACATGGCGCGAAGATCGAAGACGCCGGCATGGCTGACGAGGCACTTGAAGCCCTCCGGCCACTGGCCCGCGATCCAGTTCACCATATAGCCGCCATAGGAGCCGCCGAGCGCGCAGGCGCGGTTGCCGTCCAGCCACGGGTAAGTCGCGAGCGCGCGGGTCCAGCCCTTTTGGAGGTCCTCCAGAGGTCGGTCGCCCCAATGGCCGACGATCGAGCGGCCGAAGGCCTCGCCGT
>DASWMB010000030.1:0-8957 GCA_036399955.1 Allosphingosinicella sp.
CGGAGCCGCCCCTTTTCGGGTCGCCGCAAAGCGCGGATCGCGCTCAGGTCGCCCGGCGGACGACCTTCACGATCGCGAGCAGGATGATCGCGCCGAGCAGCGAATAGAGGATCGAGGGGATGCTGAGCGGCGCGTTGATGATCGAGGCGCCGCCGCCGAACAGGAAGCCGGCGATGAGCGCGCCGACGATGCCGACGATGATGTCGAAGATGAGCCCGCCGCCGCTGCGCATGATCATGCCGGCCAGCCAGCCGACCAGCGCGCCGATGATGAGGATGATGATAATGGTCATTTGGGGTCTCCCTTTGGTGTCGCGAGGCTGCCGCGAGCGTCTGCCGGAGCGCGAGGTCTACTCGCTTCCGGCCCGCTCTGCCTCGTCGCATTCCTGCCGATGCCGGCGCAGCATCTCTTCGGACTCGCCGACCAGCCGCTCCGTCTCCGAGATGCTCCTGCGAAGCGCATCCTGGCTCGCCTCGACTTCCGCGCAGTGCCGGTCGCGGCGGTCGGAGCGGTTTTTGGGTGTCGGCATGGCGGCAGAACGTCGCCAACATGGATTGGGTCCGGCGGCGGGCGCTTGATCCAGGATAATTTTCGCCCCCGATCCGCATTCCCGCCGCAGCGACGGGACGAGGCCGCTACAGCCGCCCGTGCTGGTCCTCGCTCTGGAACAGGCGGTCGACCTCGGCGACGAGGTCCTTGAGGTGGAAGGGCTTGGACAGGACCTTGGCGTCCGGCGTCTTCTTGCCGGCTTTCAGCGCCACCGCGGCAAAGCCGGTGATGAACATCACCCGCATGTCCGGCGCGATCTCCGCGGCCTTCTGGGCGAGCTCGATGCCGTCCATCTCGGGCATGACGATGTCGGTGAGGAGAAGGTCGAAGCGCCCGGCCTCGATCAGGGGAACGGCCGCCGTGCCGCGGTCGACCGAGGTCACATGATAGCCGACTCGCTCGAGCGCGCGGGCGAGGTAGAGCCGCATCGACTCGTCGTCTTCGGCGAGAAGGATCCTGATCATCCACGCGTCCCAATGCGGCGCCGCCGCGGCCTCTCACCCATCTATGCGCCTACCCTTTAACATTTTCCAGCCGCCGTCCTGAATTTCGTGCGCCGCAAATCGCGTGCGCGAGCCATTTCGATTGCACCCATATCCACGTCCGTTAGTTTGACCCGCGTCCTCATGACGCAAGCCCCCCCTCAGCCCGGACCGGGCGCGGACAACGCCGCGCCCTTCATCCGGATCGGGCCGGAACAGCCGGCCTCGCCGGTCGTGCTTTCGATCCCGCATGCCGGCCGGGACTATGGCGAAGCGGTGCTGAAGGCCGCCCGCGTCCCCCGCGCGACGCTGGAGACGCTCGAGGACCGCCTCGTCGACCGCCTCGCCTGGCGGGCAGTCCAGGATGGCGCGACCGCTTTCATCGCCCGCGTCGCCCGCGCCGAGATCGACCTCAACCGCGACGAGCGCGAGATCGATCCCGCTCTGGTCGCCCCGCCGCCGCCGCCCGGCTCGGTGCTCCAGTCGGCGCGCACCCGCGGCGGCCTCGGCCTCGTCCCCTCGCGTATCGCCGGCGCCGGCGCGCTCTGGCTCCACCGTCTCGGCCGGGACGAACTGAAGCGCCGCATCGAGACGGTCCACCGCCCCTATCACTCGGCGCTCGCCGCCGCGCTCGAGGCGGCGCGCGAGCGATTCGGCGCCGCGGTCCTGCTCGATTGCCATTCCATGCCGCCGCGCGAGCCGGTCGGCGGCCTGGCCCCGCCGCCGGTCGTCTTCGGCGACCGCCACGGCACCTCGATCGCGCCCCCGCTCCTCGCCGCCGCCGTCGCCGCCGCAGGGCGCCTCGGCTATGACAGCGCCTGCAACGCCCCTTATGCCGGCGGCCACGTCGTCGCCCGCCACGGCGCCCCCGCCCGCGGCGTCCACGCCCTCCAGCTCGAGCTCGACCGCTCCGTCTATCTCGACGCGGCGCTGCGCGAGCCCGGCCCCGGCTTCGATCGTGCCGCCGCCCTCATCGCCGCCGTCGCGAGCGCCCTCGCCGCCGCCGCCCTCGGCCACGTCCCGGAAGCGATCGCGGCGGAGTAGCGGTGCCGGCGGCTATTAGTCGTTCTCACGCCCCCGCGAGGATCGTGGTCACGACCGCAGTGAAGAGTCGGATCCTGGCGCAATTACGAAGTGGATCTTGCGGCCAGCGCTGCGAAAAGCGGGAGTGATGCGCGAGTAGAGCATCGCCGCTATGCGTGCCACGGTCGCCGGTGAACATGGTGTGAACTTCACCTCAATTAAATGCTTTGACGGTGAGCTATGCAACGCCTACCGCGAAGTCGGAGCAGCCTTGCTTCGAGTAGGGGAATCGCCCCTTTTTTTCAGGGGTCCCGCTTATGCCAATTCTGACAGTCGGCGTGGCCGGCTACGCGACCATTCAGCTCGCCGTAAACGCCGCCGCCGACGGCGACACCATCGTCGTCGAGGCCGGCACCTATGTCGAGCAGGTCGTCGTCACCGGACGCAACGGCCTCACCATCGTCGCCGCAGAGGGTGCCGAGGTCACGATGAGGGCGCCGGACGATCTCCACGAGACCGCGCGGTCGAGCAGCGACCGCGAGATCCATTCCATCTTCACGGCAATCAACAGCAGCGCGATCAGGCTCGAGGACATCAGGCTGGACGGCCACGGCACCGGCAACACGGTCGACGAGGGCGGCGGCGCCGGGATCGCCAATTTCTACGGCAGCTTCTACCGCAACGCGTCCGGCACGCTCGAAAATGTCGACGTCACCGGCATCCGCGATCCCTATCCGCCCGGCCTGACGCCCGGCGGGCAGCCGAATGTCGACGGCGTCCAGCGCGGCATTTCGGTGGTGGTCGACAATGACAGCGTCCTGCCCTTCGCCATGCACGGCGGCACGATCGACGATTTCCAGAAGCAGGCCGGCCTGTTCGTCCGCGCCAACCTCGACATCAGCGGCGTCACCGTTCTCGGCGGCGGCGCGCAGCCGGTGATCGCGCAGAACGGCTTCTCGATCCAGCGCTCGACCGGCACCGTCTCCGGCAACAGCATCACCGGCATCGGCTATGCCGGGCCGGCCGAGGCCTATTCCGGCGGGATCAACGCTTCGAGCAACTTCGATCTCGCCATCACGGGCAACACGATCGGCGGCAGCAATGTCGACAACGCCGCGGCCAAGGTCGTCGGCATCTGGATCTTCCAGATCTTCGGCAGCGGCCTCGCCAACAGCGGCGGCCTGATCAGCGGCAACACGATCAGCCATACCGACGTCGGCATCGCCGTCGACGATTCGATCTCGCCCAATCCGCTCGTGATCGAGAACAACATTGTCCTGAGCCCCGACCTCACCGATCCCTATTCGGCCGGCGTGCGCTTCGAGCCAATGCCGATCACTCTCACCACGCCCTTCGACATCGACGGCACCGCGATGCACGACGTGCTCTCCGGCAATGCCGGCGACGATATCCTGTTCGGCCTCGCCGGCGTCGATACGCTGCGCGGCAACGGCGGCAACGACACGCTCGACGGCAGCACGGGTGCCGACAGCATGACCGGCGGCGCCGGCGACGACATCTATTTCGTCGACGAATACGAGGACACGACGGTCGAGGCCGCCGGCGAGGGCACCGACGAGGTGCGCACCGCGCTGGGCACCTACGTCCTGGCGGCGAACGTCGAGAATCTGACGGCGACCAGCGGCGTCGTCCGCGATTTCCGCGGAAATGCCGGCAACAACACGGTCGTGGGCAGTCATGAAAACGACCTCATCCGCCTCGGCGACGGCGGTGACGACCGCGCCGACGGCATGTCGGGCAACGACATCCTCTATTTCGGCAAGGCGTTCACCGGCGCCGACCGCGCGACCGGCGGCGACGGCAGGGACGTGCTGGTGCTGCAGGGCGATTACGCGCTGACGCTCAGCTCGACCAGCCTCGCCACGATCGAGGTGCTGTCGCTGCAGGGCGGCGCCAGTTCGCGCTGGGGAGACACCGCCAACGCTTCCTACGATTATGCGATCACCATGGACGAGGCGAACGTCGCGGCGGGGACGCAGCTCATCGTCAACGCCCAGTCCCTGGTCGCCGGGGAAAGCGTCACATTCGACGGCTCGCGAGAAACCGACGGCGGCATGTTCCTCGTCTATGGCGGCTACGGCACGGACGACCTCACCGGCGGCGCCGGCAACGACATCTTCTACTTCGAGGCAGGCCGCTTCGGCAGCGGAGACACCGTCGACGGCGGCGGCGGCAGGGACGCGGTGGTGATCGGCGGCTACGGCCCCGATCCGGTCAACCCGCTCGTGGTCACCTTCGCTGCAGGGAGCTTCACCAGCGTGGAAGCCCTGTCGTTCAACAGCCGCTTCAACACCGACCCGTCGGCGGCGCCCTCCTACGCGGTGGTGCTCGAGAACGGCAACATCGCGTCCGGCGGGACGCTGATCGTCAACGCGAGCTCGCTCGGCTATGCACAGGTGCTGGATTTCGACGGCAGCGCGGTCGCGGACGGGGCGCTCGAAATCTACGGCGGCTACGGTGCCGACACGCTCAGCGGCGGCGCGAACGCGGATACGATCATGGGCGCCGTCGGCGCCGACCTCCTCTCCGGAGGCGGCGGCGGCGACATCTTCCGCTACGACAGGGTCGCCGATTCCTACACCGGCAGCCGGGACACCATCTCGGCCTTCGAGACCGGCTCCGACAGGATCGACCTCTCCCGGATCGACGCGAACGTCCACCTCGGCGGCGACCAGGCATTCCGCCACGTTGCCGATTTCACCGGCGCGGGAGCCGCGTCGGCGGGCGAACTCCGCATCCGCGCAGACCTCGCCGCGCCGAACCGGTGGTTCGTCGAAGGCGACACCAACGGCGACGGACGCGCAGACCTGGCGATCGCGCTGTTCGACACGCCGCTGATCATCGCGGCCGACATCGTCCCCTGACGCGGCCCGGCTAGCGGCCGCGCAGCCGCAACGCGCCGCCCGTCCCGCCCCATCGATAGGGGATCATGTCCGTGTCCCAAGGGAGGCGATAATGGTCCGGATCCTCATAGTCGTAGGCGTCCGTCGGAAAGTTCAGCATCAGGGCGTCGGCGGCGCCGAGATTGTGGAGGCCGTGCCACACGCCCGGCGGGACGACGAGGAAGGTGGGGCGCGCGTCGCCGACATGCAGCTCCATCAGGGCGCCCTCGGTCGCGCTGCCTTCGCGCCCGTCATAGAGCACGATCTTGACGTGGCCCTGGTTCACGAACAGCCGGTCGATCGAACGGGCGTGGCAGCTCCAGGCGCCGATCGCTCCCGGGAACAGCCGCGACTGATAGACATGGACGACCGGGAGGCCCGTCGGGTCCCACTCGGAGCGATAGTTCTCGGTGATGACGCCGTGGTCGCGCAGCACGTGGAGGACCTCGCGGGCGACGACGCCGTCGATCGTCCGCCCCAGCTTCTGCCACTCGCTGGTGACCTGCTGGCCGTCTTTCTGAGCGCCTTCGAGCATCGGCCGGCCTTTCACAGTCCCTTGAACCTGCGCACCTCGTCTATCGCGGCCCGCTCGGCAAGCCCCGGCCAGCGCCAGACGCCGGCGCGGCGCATCCTGATCCGCGCCCGCACCTGGCGCCAGAGCTGTCCAAGCAGCAGGCGCAGGGGCGCGCCGGTCGGCACCGCCTGGCCGGCGATGAAATCCGCCAGCAGCACGAATTCGAGATCCGCCTCGCTCGCGATCCGCGCGGCCCAGTGCGCCTGCTCGTGGCAGGAGCGGATCTTGTAGACGTCGCGGCGGAGGGCCGCGGCGAACTTGATGCCGGTCAGCCGCGGCACGAAGACGCAGCGGTAGCCGGCGGCCTGGATCCGCCGCCACAGCTCGACGTCCGGCGCGGCCTCCATGGTCCGGTAGTCGCGCCAGCCGCCGGCCTCCTCGGTGACGCTCCTGCGATGGACGATCCCGACCGGCGAGCTGAACGTGCCGGAGTCCGGCCGCGGGATAGTGGGCCAGACGAAGGCGCCGTCGGGCGAGACGTTGGCAATGAGCGAATAAGCCAGGCCCGCATCGGTGCGGTCGATGGCGGCGACCATCGCCTCGAGATGGTGAGGGAGCCAGAGGTCGTCGTGGCCGAGATAGGCGATGATATCGCCTCGCGCCTGCCGCAGCCCCTCGTTGTTGGGGCCGCTCTGGTGGCGGGTATTTTCGGGCAGGTTGATCCATCTGAGCCGCGGATCGGCGATCGCGCCGACCACCTCGGCGCTGTCGTCGGTGCAGCCGTCGCCGACGACGAGCAGCTCGAAATCGGGGAAGGTCTGGGTGAGCACGCTGCCGATCGAGAAGGGCAGCACGCTGCTCCAATTATAGGTGGCGATGATGACGGTGACGCGCGGCACGCCGCTGGTTCGCACGCTTGTCCCATCCTCACAAGTTGGAATCCCCGCCCCGCCCCCTTATGGCGGCGGCGGCGAGGGAGGCGGCTGGTGGCGTATCGGGGGGCGGCAGGAGAGCGTCGGGCGCCCGTCATCCTCTATACGCTGGGCAGCCTCAAGGTGGGCGGCGCCGAGATCCGGTCGCTGCAGCTGTTCGCGGCGCTGAAGCGGGATCGGCCGGGCCTCGCGCTCGTCCTCTACGTCACCTGCCGCGAGGGCGGACCGCTGGCGGCGGACTTCGCCGCGCTCGGCGTGCCGATCGTCGAGGGACCGCGCGGAGCCGCCGGGCTGGCGCATCTCTGGTGGACCTGCGCGCGGCTGCGGGTCGCCATCCTCCACTGCAACGCCGACACGGTGAGCGGCTTCTATTGCATGGCGGCGGCGCTTGCGGGCGCCAGGCGGCGCATCGCCCATTACCGGGTGACCGCACCGCCGGGCTACGGGCTCTACCAGCGCCTGCTCCTCCATCTCGGGCGCGTCCTCCTCCGCCTGTTCGCGACCGACGTGATCGGCGTCTGCGCGGCGGCGCGCGCTTTGGCGGGGGTGGCGGAGGAACGATGGTCGACGCTGTACAACGGCATCGTCTGCCCCGATCGAGCCCCCGCAGCACCGCCCCCCGCCGTACCGCCGCGGCTGTTGTACCTCGCCCGGATCCACCCCGAAAAAGGCTATGAGCGCGCGCTCGCCGTCTTCGTGCGGCTGGCGGCGCGCGCTTCGCCCGCGGCCGAGCTCCATTTCGTCGGCACCGGCGCTCCCCGCGAGGTCGAGAGGCTGCGGACCCTGATCGCGTCGTCGCCCGCTCGCGAGGCGATCTTCGTCCACGGCCTCAGCCGCCGGCCGCAGCAGCATCTCGAGCGCGCGACCGTGCTGCTGCTCCCGTCGCTGCGCGAAGGCCTGCCCGGCGCGGTTCTCGAGGCGCTCTGCCACGGCGTGCCGGCGGTCGCGTCCGACCTTCCCGGCCTCCGCGAGATCCGCGCGCACAGCGCCGGCCTCACGCTCGTGCCCGCCGACGCGCCCGCCGATCGCTGGGCGGACGCGATCGAGGCGGCCCTCGCCGACGGCTCGCGGGAGGCGGGCCGCGCCGCGATCCGCGCCGCCTTCGCCCGCAGCCCGTTCCTGTTCGATGCGCATCTCGACGCCGTCGAGCGCCTCTGGGCGCTGCCCCCGGCCGCTCCGCGATGACGCGCCAGCCCGCGATCGCCATCCTGTGCGAGGAGCGCTTCCACGAGGTGGGGGGCGAGATCTACGGCAGCAACGCCTTCGGCCGCAGCTACTGGCAGCGCTACGGCGACGTCTTCGGCAACCTCGTCGTCATCGCCCGGGTCGAGACCCGCGACCGGGTCGCCCAGGCGGCGGAGCCGCTCGCCGGCGCAGTCCTCGACCTGCGCCCGCTCCCCTCCTTCCGCGGCCCGGCCCGGCTTCTTCCGAAGCTCCCCGGCGTCCTCGGTGCCCTGCGCCGGACGACGCGCGGCGTCGACGGGTTCATCGTCCGCTGGCCCGGCACGCTCACCTTGCTGGCGCTCCCTTATCTGCTCGCCAGCGGCAAGCCGATCGCCGTCGAGGTTGTCGGCGATTCGCGCGCCGTCTTCAGGAGCGGGGTCGGCGGCCTCGCTTCGGCTGTGCTGGCGCGGCTTGCCGCGGCGGCGGGAAAGCACCTCTTCGCCGCCGCATCGGCCGTCACCTACGTCACGGAGCGGCACCTGCAGGCCCATTATCCGGCCCCTCCCGGCGCGATCGAGGCGGCCTTCTCGGACGTCGTGCTTGCCGATGGGGACCTCGCCGCGCGGCCGCGGCCGGCGGCCGACTTCGAGTCGGAGCCCGCGCGCCTGCTCTTCGCCGGCACGATGGAGCAAGGCTATAAGGGTATCAACGTCCTGCTCGACGCCGCCGCGCGCCTCGATGCCGATGGCGCCGACTTCGAGCTCCGCATCGCCGGCGCCGGCCGCCTCGAAGCGGCGGTGCGCGCGCGGATCGCCGCGCTCGCGCTGGAGCGCCGGGTCGCGATGCTGGGGCGGATCTCGAGGCCGGCGCTGCGGGCGGAGATGGACCGCTGCCACCTCTTCCTCGTCCCGTCGCTGACCGAGGGCCTGCCGCGCACGATCGTCGAGGCGATGGCCCGCGCCGCGCCGGTCCTGGCCTCGGACGTCGGCGGGATCCCGGAGCTGCTGCCGCCGCACTGTCTCGTCCCGCCCGGCGACGCCGCCGCCCTCGCCGCCGCCATCGCGGACCGTCTCGCCCGGCCTGCGGCACTTGCGGCGATGTCGAACGCCAATCTCGCCGGCGCCGCCCGTTTCACCGAAGCGGCGACGGCGCCGGCGCGGCGGAGCTTCTACCTCGCCTTCCGCGCCCTGGCCGAAGCCGAGGCGGCACAGGGCGGCGGCGGCGCCGGAAGAAATCCGAAAAAAAGCCGCCTCGCGGGTGGCGAGGCGGCCGAGGTTCAGGGAGGAGCGCCCTGACGGGGCGCGGCGCGCCGCTCCAAAAGGGGGGGTGCAGCGGCGCGCTGAGACCGAGATAGGAAGGGCTCCGCGGCGCTTCAAGCGCGTGGCCCGGA
>DASWMB010000031.1:0-19359 GCA_036399955.1 Allosphingosinicella sp.
ACATTGCCGGTGAAACCAAGCTTGCTGAGCACGATCAGGAGCACGAGCCCCAGGCTCATGAACGAGATCGAATAGGTGACGAAGACCATATGGTCGTAGGCGCCATATTCCTTTCGGTATCGCCGCCGGTGGAGGAAGAGCAGCCAGACGAACGGCACCGAGATCGGGATCAGGGCCCAGGAGAATTTATAGGCGTTGGTCTGCACCTTGTAGGCGAATAGCGACCAGTTCTCCGACGCCTTCTTCAGCCCGTTGTCGAGCCGCGCCCAGCCGCTCCTGAACTTCGGCGCGTCCTCGCCGCCGATAAGCCCGCTGCCCTGGATCAGCCCTTCCCGCTCGCCCCGCGCCTCACTGAGCTGAGCCTCGAGCGCGGCCGTGTCGGCGCCGCGCCGCGCCGCCGCCGCGCGCTGGTCCTCGAGCGCATCGATGCGCTGCTCGGTGGCGCGCAGCTCGGCGATCATCGCGCGCCCGGCGGTGCGGGGATCGTGCGAACCGACGACCGTGCCGCCGACGGCGCTGATCACCGCGAACATCACGAACACCGAGAACAGGAAGAGGGCCAGCGGCGAGACGAAGCGGGCCCGCTCGCCGTCGATGAAGCGCCGGGTGAGGTCGCCGGGCCACCAGGCGAGCATCGGCAAGGTCCGCCACATCTTTCCCTCGAGATGGAGGACGCTGTGGAGGAAGTCGTGCCACCAGGCATGGAGGCTGCGGTGGACATGCGCCTGCTGGCCGCATTCGTGGCAGTGCCGCCCGACCAGCCGCGTCCCGCAATTGAGGCAGGCGCCGCTGTGATGGCCCTGATCGCCGGCCGCCTCGCCCGCGCCCGGCTCGACCGCCCGCGCGATCATGCCGCCGGTGACCGCTTCTCCGACGCCTTCGATCCCGCTCATCGCCGCTCCTCGCCCCCGCGCGCCCTCAGCCGAGCAACCCCGCCATCAGCAGCAGCATGAAGAAGGTTCCGCCCGCGATAAAGGCGAAAATCACCAGCGCCGCCGTCCGCCACAGCGCGCTGAACCGGGAGAGCTCGTAAGCGGCGCGCAGCTGGCGGTACATGTGGACCGGCGGGATGAGGAAGGGGATGAGCGCCGGAGGCCCGATCATTCCGGCCAGCTTCAGCAGCGTGTAGAAAAGCGCGAACAGGCTCATGAAGGCGATCGAATAGGTGACGAACACCGCGTGATCGTAGAGGCCGTAGCCGGTCCGGTAGCGGCGGCGGTGGAGGAAGAGCAGCCAGACGAGCGGGATCGAGATCGGGATCAAAGCCCAGCTATATTTGTAGCTGTTGCTCGACAGCTTGTAGGCGAGCAGCGACGGATTGGCCTTGGCGCGGCGCCAGCTCGCATCGATCCAGCGCAACGGGCCGGGCGCATCGCGGAGGTCCATGTCGATAACCGGCGCGACCGCGGCGTCTGCGTCGGACTTCGGGAGCGGCGCCTGCGACGCGGCAGTCGCGGCGGCCGCACGGCGGTCGGCAAAGGCAGTCTTGCCGACCGTGTTCAGCACCGCGAACATCAGGAAGACGGAGAAGAGGAAGACCGCGACCGGCGAGAGGAACTTGGCGCGCTCGCCCGCGACATAGCGGCGGGTCAGCGCGCCGGGATGCCAGGCCAGCATCGGCAGGGTGCGCCAGAACTTGCCTTCGAAGTGGAAGACGCTGTGCGCGAGATCGTGCCACAGCGCTCCCGCGGTCCGGTGGACATGCGCCGCCTGCCCGCAGCGGTGGCAATAATCGCCGGCGAGGGCGGCGCCGCAATTGCGGCACGCGCTGCTTTCGCCGTGCCCCTCCGCCGGCTGCTGTTCCGCATCGCGCCCCACGCGCCGATCATGGCGGTGCCGTCCCGGCGCGTCGAGAACATTCGCACCGGCGAAGCGCCATGCTATCGCGCCCGCCATGACGCTCACCGGCCTCCTCGGCGGCTCCTTCAATCCCGCCCATCGCGGCCATCGCCGGATCAGCCTGGCGGCGGCCGAGGCGCTCGGCCTCGACGAGGTCTGGTGGCTGGTCTCGCCGGGCAACCCGCTCAAGGAGCGAAGCGGGATGGCGCCGCTCGAGGCGCGCGTCGCCTCCGCCCGCCGCGCCGCGCGCCGCGCGCCGATCCGCGTCAGCGCGATCGAGCGCGATCTCGGCAGCCCCTACACGGTCGACACATTGCGCGCGCTCGTCCGCCTCTACCCCAGGCGCCGCTTCGTCTGGCTGATGGGCGAGGACAATCTCGTTCAGCTTCATCGCTGGCGCGACTGGCGCCGGATCGCGGCGACGGTTGCGATTGCGGTCGTTACGCGTCCGGGCTATCATGGCGCCGCCCACCGCGCACCCGCGATGGGATGGCTGCGGCGCTTCGTCCGGCCCGCGGCCAGTGCCCGGCAGTGGACGGATTGGAGCTTGCCGTCGCTCGTGCTGCTCAGCTTGCCGCTCGATCCGACCTCCGCAACCGCCATCCGCGCCGCCGACGCCGATTGGCACTTATCCGCAGACAAAGTGTTCAACCCGAGGGCTTTACGTGACGGCGTAACACGTCGCCCGCTCGATCGAAGGAGGCACATTGCCCGTAAACCAGTCCGCTCCGCCTGAAGACGGAGCTCCCGAACGGACCGAACAGCTCCACGAGCTCGTGCTCCGTTCCCTCGACGACGATCAGGCGCTCGATGTCGTCTCCATTCCCCTCGCCGGGAAATCCAGCATCGCCGATCATATGGTCATCGCCAGCGGGCGCTCGACGCGGCAGGTCGCGGCTATGGCGCAGAAGCTCAGCGAGCGGATCAAGCAGGATCTGGGCCGCCATGTCCGCGTCGAGGGGCTTCCGGTCGCCGACTGGGTGCTGATCGACGCCGACGACGTCATCATCCACCTCTTCCGCCCCGAGGTCCGCAGCTTCTACAATCTCGAGCGGATGTGGGCGTTCGAGGAGCGCTCCGCCCCGCCCGCCGCGGCAGCCAGCTGAGCGGCGCGCGGATCCGCGTCATGCCGGACTTGATCCGGTCCATGAACGCGGACGCTGCACAAGGTCGCCGGCACCGCTGTTCATGGATCCTGACTTTCGTCGGGATGACGCAAGGGCCCGAGTGATGCTCCTCCACATCCTTGCCCGCGGCAGGATCGGGCGTGGCCCGGAAGCCGAGCTGGTCGACCGCTACCTGAAGCGGATCTCCTGGCCGGTGAAGGTGACGGAGCTTCCCGAAAGCGGCGGCCGCGTGCCGCCCCCTTCTGAAAACGGCGTCACCATCCTTCTCGACGAGAAAGGCGAGCAACTCGGCTCGCTCGCCTTGGCCGAGAGGCTGCGAGTCTGGCGCGACGACGGCCGCCGCGAGGCGCGCTTCATGATCGGCGGCGCCGACGGCTTCGGCGAGGAGGAGCGCGGCCGCGCCGATCTCCTTCTCGCCTTCGGCAGGGCGACGTGGCCGCACCTCCTCGCCCGGGCGATGCTCGCCGAGCAATTGTGGCGCGCCACATCGATCCTTGCGCACCACCCTTATCATCGCGAAGGGTGAGACCATGCGCCGGTCGCTCCTCATTGCCTTAGCCATCGCCGCCTCGGCGGCGGGCCTTGCCGCGGCGCAGCAGCGCGCCGCCGAGAGCCCGCAGGCGCTGCGCGACGCCGAGCTGCAGGCGCGCGAGGCGGCCGCCAGGGCGGAGCGGCTCGGGCGTGAAGCGGAGCAGGCGACCGGCGAAGCCGCGCGCGCGCGCGCCGCCGCCGAAGCGCTGGCCGCCCGGATCGAAGCGAGCGAGGCGGACATCACCGCCGCCGAGACGCGCCTCCGGCTGGTCGAGGCGCTGGCCGCACAGCAGCGCGGCCGGCTTGCCGAGCGGCAGCAGCCGCTCGTCCGCCTGACCGCCGCGCTCCAGACGATGGCGCGGCGCCCGCCGGCGCTGGCGCTGGTCCAGCCCGGCTCCTTCGAGGACGTCGTCCACGTCCGCTCCCTCCTCGCCTCCACATTGCCGCTGATCCGCGCCCGCACCGCCGCGTTGCGCGCCGAGGTCGCCCGCGGCAACCAGCTGCGCGCCGAGGCGGCGAGCGCCCGCAACGCCCTCCTCGCCAGCCGCGAGGAGCTGCAGCGCCGCCGCGTCGCGCTCGCCCGCTTCGAGACGCAGCAGCGCCGCCGCTCGCAGAGCCTGGCCCAGTCGGCCCTCCTCGAATCCGATCGCGCGCTCAGCTTCGGCGAGGAGGCGCGCGAGCTCGCCCGCCGCATCGGCACCCGCGACTATCAGGAGCGGCTCGCCGTCCGCCTGGCGCAGCTCCCCGGCCCGTCGCCGCGGCCGGGCACGCCCGCCCGCCCCGCGAGCGGCCAGCCACGCTATACGCTGCCGGTCGAGGGCCGGCTCCTCGCCGGCGTGGGCGAGATCTCGGACGGCGGCGTCCACGCCCGCGGCCTCACCTTCGCCACGGCGCCGGGCGCCGAGGTCGTGGCGCCGGCGAACGGGCAGGTGATCCACGCCGCGCGCTTCCGCTCCTATGGCGAGGTCGTGATCATCGATCACGGCGGCGGCTTCCACAGCGTCATCACCGATCTCGCCTCGACCGGCGTTGCCCCGGGCCAGCGCGTCCGGCGCGGCGAGCGCATCGGCCGGGCGGGGACTGGCGATGCCCGGATCAGCGTCGAGCTGCGCCGCGGCGGTCGGCCGGTGGCGATCGCGCCGCTGCTCGCCGGCTGACGTTCATCGAAGGTTGCTTTTCCGGGCGCTAATCTGCCGGTAGAAGCGCCTTCAACACGCCAGCTCGCAGGAATCCTCCATGGCCTCGAATCTCATCCGCTCCTTCGGCCTCGTCAGCGTCATCGCGCTCGTGCCCGCGGCCACCGCCGCGCTCGCCCAGGTCGACGTCGCGACCTATCGCGGGCTCGAGCAGTTCATGAACGTCTACGACCGCGTCCGCGCCGAATATGTCGAGCAGGTCGACGACGAGCGGCTGATCAAGGGCGCGATCGACGGCATGCTCGCCAGCCTCGATCCGCATTCCTCCTATCTCGACGCGCGCAACTTCCGCTCGCTGATGACGACGACCGAGGGGAATTACGGCGGCCTCGGCCTCAGCGTGACGATGGAGGACGGCGCCGTGAAGGTGATCGCGCCGACCCGCGACACGCCGGCCGACCGCGCGGGCATCAAGGCCGGCGACTTCATCACCCATGTCGACGGCCGCCTCTTCTACGGCGGCACCCTCGACGAAGCCGTAGAAGCGATGCGCGGACAGCCCGGCACGCAGGTGAAGCTCACCATCGTCCGCGCCGGCCGCGACCGGCCGTTCGACGTCACCCTGACCCGCGCCATCATCGACATCCAGGCCGCGCGCTGGGAGGTGAAGGACCGGGTCGGCGTCATCACCGTCACCACCTTCAACCGCAACACCACCGAAGCGGTCGCCAACGCGATCCAGGCCGCGCAGCGCCAGGCCGGCACGACGCCACTGCTCGGCTATGTGATCGACCTGCGCTCCAACCCCGGCGGCCTGCTCGACCAGGCGGTCGGCCTCTCCGACCTGTTCCTCGAGCGCGGCGAGATCGTCTCGCAGCGCGGCCGCCGCCGGAACGACATCGAGCGCTACCATGCGCGTCCGGGCGACGTGACTAACGGCGCGCCGATCGTCGTGCTGGTCGACGCCGGCACCGCATCGGCGGCCGAGATCGTCGCCGCCGCCGTCCAGGACCACCGCCGCGGCATCGTCATGGGCGAGCGCACCTTCGGCAAGGGCTCGGTCCAGACCCTGATCCCGCTCGGCCGCGGCGAGACGGCGCTGCGCCTGACCACGGCGCGCTACTTCACGCCGTCGGGCCGCTCGGTGCAGGAAGGCGGCATCAACCCCGACGTGCTCGTGCCGCAGCTCTCCGATCCGGATTACCGGTCTCGCACCCGCGTCCGCGAATCGGACCTGCGCCGCCACCTCGTCAACGAGGCGTCGGTCGGCGAGGAGGTGATCCAGGACGACCAGCGCCCCGATCCGCGCTTCGCCGCCACGCCGGAGGAGCTGCGCACCCGCGGCATTACCGACTATCAGCTGCACTATGCCGTGCAGACGCTGTCGCGCCTCGCGCGCGCGCCGGCCGGCGGCGCCGCCCCGGCGCGGACCTCGCCGCGCCGGTGAGCCCGCTCGACCGGGCAAGGCTGCTCGCGGCGCTCGTCCCGGCGGGCCTGCTCGCCGGCGCGCACGGCTCGCAATCTCTGGGCGGGCTCCATCCGTGCGCGATGTGCTACTGGCAGCGCTGGCCGCACTTCGCGGCGCTCGGCCTTGCCTTGCTGTCCTTCGCGCTCATCCACCGGCTGCCGGACCGCGGCCGCAGCCTCGTCTGGCTCGCCGCACTCGCCATCGTCACCAGCGGCGCGATCGGCGTCTATCATGTCGGCGTCGAGCTCGACATCTTCGAAGGCTTCACCCAGTGCGCCGGCGGCGGCGGCACGAGCGTCGCGGACATCCTGTCCGCGCCGGTGATCAGCTGCGAAGACATTCAATGGTCGCTGCTGGGCGTTTCGATGGCGGGATGGAACGCCCTCGTCTCCCTCCTGTTCGGGACGTTGATCCTATGGCTGAGCCTGAAACGACCCTCCACCCGGACCTGAGCCGCGCCCCCGCCTGGCGCCCGGGGGACGACCGGCCGGACATCCCCTCGATGCTGCGCGTCGACCAGGCCGGCGAATATGGCGCCACGCGCATCTATGCGGGCCAGCTCGCCGTTCTCGGCGACCGCGGCAAGGGCGCCCGCGTCATCGCCCGCATGGCCTCGCAGGAGGCGCGGCACCTCAGGCATTTCGACGAGCTCCTTCCCGCCCGCGGCGTCCGCCCGACTTTGCTCCAGCCGCTCTGGAACCATGCCGGGCACGCGCTCGGCGCGGTGACGGCGCTGATCAGCCCGAGCGCCGCCATGGCCTGCACGGCGGCGGTCGAGACCGAGATCGACAAGCATTATTCGGAGCAGCTCGCGACGCTCGGCGCCCAGGACCCCGACCTCGCCGACAGCATCCGCGAGTTCCAGGCCGAGGAGCTCGAGCACCGCGACACCGCCATCGCGGCCGGCGCAGAGGACGCATTCGGCTATCCGATCCTCTCCTTTTTCATCCGCGCCGGCTGCCGCGCCGCCATCGCGCTTTCGAAGAGGATCTGATCCGGTGAAGCGCCTCCTCGCCGCCGCCGCGCTGCTCGCCGCCGCGCCCGCTCTTGCGCAAAGCCCCCTCGCGCCCGAGGTCGAGGCGCGGGTCAACCAGCTCATCGTCTACGGCGAGGACCGCTGCCCGCCCGGCGACGCCGACGAGATCGTCGTCTGCGCCCGGCTCCCCGAGGAGGAGCGCTTCCGAATCCCGCCGGCGGTCCGCGACCGGCAGGACGAGCCGGCAAGCCGGAGCTGGTACGACCGCGCCATCGAGCTTTCCTATGTCGGCCGCAGCGGCATCGGCAGCTGCTCGCCGGTCGGCGCCGGCGGCTTCATCGGCTGCCACAACCAGCTCGTCACCCGCGCCCTCGCGGAGCGGCGGGCGGCGGGCGACATCAACTGGGCGCGGCTGGTCGAGGAGGCCCGCTCGGAGCGCGGCCGCCGGATCGATCGCGAGGCGGCCGAGATCGAGCGGGCGCAGAGCGAGGACGATTGAGCGCGGGCCTGCCGCCGCTCCGGGAACAAAGCGCCGCCATCAACCCTTTTCCCGCCAAAGGCCCGGGTCCAGCCCGCACGCCAAGGAGGCCACGAGATGAAACGCCTTTTGACCCTTGCTCTCGCGCTCGCCGGCGGCGCCGGCGTGGCCGTCGAAGCGTCCGCTCTGCAGTCGGGCGATAACGGCCGCCGCGTCAGCCAGATCATCGTCTACGGCGCCGATCCCTGTCCGCCGAGCAGCGCCGACGAGATCGTCGTCTGCGCCCGCCGGCCCGAGGACGACCGCTACCGTATCCCCGAGCCGTTCCGCGGCAACACCGACCTTCGCGACAACGAGAGCTGGGCGGCTAATGCCCGCAGCCTCGAAACCGTAGGGCGCACCGGCATCAACAGCTGCTCGACGGTCGGCCCCGGCGGCTTCACCGGCTGCTGGGCCGAGATGATGCGCCAGGCCCGCGAGGACCGCCGCACCAACCCCGAAGGCCAGCCGATCCCGTGACTGTCATGCCGGACTTGATCCGGCATCCATGAACACTGGTCGGCCGGACGCTCCTGGCGTGAGTGTTCATGGATCCTGACTTTCGTCAGGATGACGTCTCCGCCCGCCCCCGCTCCGCCTCGATCCAGGCGTCGATGTTCGCCTCGAGGAGGTCGAGCGGGATCGAGCCCTGCGCCAGCACCGCGTCGTGGAAGCGCCGGTGGTCGAAGCGGCCGCCGAGCGCCTGCTCCGCCCGTGTCCTGAGCGCCCGGATCCGGAGCTCGCCGATCTTGTAGGCGAGCGCCTGGCCGGGATTGGTGATGTAGCGGTTGACCTCCGCCTCGATATTGGCGCGGCTCAGCGCCGTATTCTCGACCATGAAGTCGATCGCCCGCTGGCGCGACCAACCGAAGGCGTGGATGCCGGTGTCGACCACCAGCCGCGAGGCGCGCCACATCTCGTAGCTCAAACGCCCCATGTCCCGTGCCGGCGTGTCGTAGAGGCCCATCTCGATGCCGAGCCGCTCCGAATAAAGCCCCCAGCCCTCGCTGAACGCGGTGACGAAGGTACCGAAGCGGCGGAAGGGTGGCAGATCGAGCTCCTGCTGGATCGCGATCTGCTGGTGGTGGCCGGGCACCGCCTCGTGGACGGTGAGCGCCGGCATCTCCCAGAGCGGCCGCTGGTCGAGCTTCGAGGTGTTGACCCAGTAGACGCCGGGGATCCCCGCCTCCGCCGAGCCGCGGGTGTAATAAGCGGTGGTCGTCCCCTCGGCGATCTCGGCCGGGATCGCCCGGATCGTGTAGGGCAGCCGCGGCAGCGTCCGGAACAGCGTCGGCATCATCCCGTCGATCCGCTTGGCGAGCCGCGCCGCCTCCTGGAGCAGCTCCTCGCCGGTGCGCGGATAGTGGACGGGGTTGGTCCGAAGATCCTGGATGAAGGCCTCGCGTGTCGGGAAGCCGGCGCGGCGCGCCACCGTCTCCATCTCCGCCCGGATCCGCGCCACCTCGGTGAGGCCGAGCTGGTGGATCTGCTCGGGCGTCATCTCGGTGGTCGTCATCTGGCGGACGCGGAAGGCGTAATATTCGCGCCCCTGCGGCTGCTCGGAGATGCCGACGCTCCGGCGGCAGCGCGGCGCCACCTCGCGCAGGTAGAATTGGTGGTGTTCGCGATATTGCGGGAAGAGCGTGCCGGTGATGATCGTGCGTGCCCGCTCCTGCATCGCCGTCCACTCGCCCTCGGCGATGTCGCCAGGCCGGGCGCGCGTGAAGGGCTGGTAGAAGCGGGACTGCTCGGGCCGCTCGGTCACCACGCCGATGATCGTCCGGTCGGCGTTCTGCATCGCCTCGCAGGGGAGCGTATAGCCCTCCTGAACGGAGCGTCGGGTGATCCGGATCGCCTCCTGGTTGATCCGCGGATATTGCTCCAGCCGCCGCAGATAGCTCTCATAGTCGGCGCGGCT
Source organism: Allosphingosinicella sp. (assembly GCA_036399955.1). Taxonomy (GTDB): domain Bacteria; phylum Pseudomonadota; class Alphaproteobacteria; order Sphingomonadales; family Sphingomonadaceae; genus Allosphingosinicella. The sequence goes on from DASWMB010000031.1 coordinate 9,513, forward strand.
GCGGAACGGCAGGTCGTCGGCCATGCCGGCGAAGCCCTGATGCCAGCCGCCGCGCTGCGAATAGAGCACCATCCGCTGGCCGAAGCGGTTCGCCTCGATCTGCTCCTCGAGGTTGCGGCGGAGCAGCGCCTGGTTGGTGCGGTCGCCGGCGCCGAGCTGGTCGGTCGGGATCGCGTTCAGCCGTCCGAGCAGGGCCTGCGCCTCGCGCGCCTGCCGGTCCGAGGCTTCGAGGCTGATGTCGTCGACCTGCGCATCGTAGTCCCGCACGCCCTGCCGCGTGGCGAAGGTCGGGTTGTTCCTCAGCACCCAGCTCCAGTGCTCGGTCAGGAGCCGCTGCAAATCCTCCGCCGGCGTCGCACATGCCGGCGCCGGAACCGCTGCCGCCAGCAAAGCCGCCACGATCATCTTGCACATCATCTCACTCCTTCGGCCCTTGCGGCCGCCGCCGCGCGGCAATCGGCCAGCAGCGGCTCGACGACCGCCCGCGCACCTTCGGCGGGCAGCGACAAATGTGTATCCGGCGTGACGATGACCAGCCTCGGCTGTGCAAGCGCGGCGGCGATAACCGGGTCCGCCGGGTCGAGCGATGCCACGAAGTTCGGCCCGTCGCCTAGCATCTCGATCGTACCTCCCCGAACCTCTCCGCCCGCGAACCCGACGCTCGTCCGCGTCCGCTCCGCGGCATTGCTGTTGACCGGGCCGATGATCTCGATCCGGCCGCCGTGGCAATCGATCCTCAGCGCCCGATCGTCCGTTTCAGGCACGCCGAACTGGACGCTCGTGCCGTCAGCCGTCCTGTGCCAGCGATAGCCGGACATGCCGTAGACGGCGTCGGCAGCCGCCTCGAGAGCATCCTCGGCAGCGCCCATCGCCTCTGCCCCATCGCGCGACGCGATCGGATCGGCGGCACCCACGGCCAGCGCGAGAAGGAGCGCGAGGCTCACGGCGCCGTCCTCGCCCGTTCCGCGGCGATCCAGTTCACCACCTGCGTCTCCAGCACGTCGAGCGGCACCGAGCCGTTCAGCAGCACCGCATCGTGGAAGCGGCGGATGTCGAACCGCCCGCCCAGCTCGCGCTCGGCGCGCTGGCGCAGCTCCCTGATGCGGATGTTGCCGATCATGTAGCCGAGCGCCTGGCCAGGCCAGCTGATGTAGCGGTTCACCTCCGCCTCGATGTTCGCTTCGGTCAGCGCCGTATTCTCGCGCATGTACTGGACGGCCCGCGCCTTGTCCCAGCCGAGCGCGTGGATGCCGGTATCGACCACCAGCCGCGCCGCGCGCCACATCTGGTAGGAGAGCTGCCCCATCTGCCGCGCCGGCGTGTCGTAGAGGCCCATCTCCTCGCCGAGGCTCTCGGCATAGAGGCCCCAGCCTTCGGTAAAGGCGGTGAAGCCGGTGAAGTGGCGGCGGAAGGGCGGCAGCTCGAGCTCCTGCTGGAGCGCGATCTGATGATGGTGCCCCGGCACCGCCTCATGGAGGCTCAAGGCCGGGATTTCCCAGAGCGGCCGCTGGTCGAGCTTCGAGGTGTTGACGTAATAGGTGCCGGCGATGCCGCTCTCGGGCGATCCGCCGTTATAATAAGCGGTCGTCGTCCCCTCCGCGATCTCGGCCGGGATCTCGCGGATGCCGTAGGGAAGCCGCGGCAGCGTTCCGAACAAGGCCGGCATGTGGCCGTCGATCTGCTTGGTGATCCGCGCCACCTCGCGCATCAGCTGCTCGGGGCTGGTGGCGAAGTGGACGGGGTTGGTCCTCAAATCCTGGATGAAGGCCTCGCGGCTCGCGAAGCCCGCCTCGCGCGCCACCCGCTCCATCTCGGTGCGGATGCGGGCGACCTCGGCGAGGCCGATCTCGTGGATCTGCTGCGGGCTGAGGTCCGTCGTCGTGCTCTGCCGCACCCGATAGGCATAATAGTCGCGCCCGCCCGGCTGGGCGGAGATACTGTCGGCGCGGGCGCAGCGCGGCTTGTACTCGCGGCTGTAGTAATCGAGGTGGCGGCGATAGGCCGGGTTGATCGTGCCGGTGACGATCGTGCGCGCGCGCTGCTGCATCGCCGCCCAGTCGGCCTCGGAGACGTCGACCGGCCGCGTCCGGGTGAACGGCTCGTAGAAGCGCGAGCGCGCGGCGTCCTCGGCGATGACGCCGGAGATCGTGTTCTCGAAGCCGCCGAGCACCGAGCAGGGAAGGGTGAAGCCGCCGCGCACCGCCTCCCGCGTGATCGCGATCGCCTGGTCGTTGAGCCGCGGATATTGCGCGATGCGGGTGAGGTAGCTCTCATAGTCGGCGCGGGTGCGGAACGGCAGGTTGCCCGCCATTCCGGCAAAGTCCTGGTGCCAGCCGTAGAAGGTCGAGAAGAGCATGTTGCGCTGCCCGAAGCGCTCTCCCTCCAGCGCCTCCGCGAGCCCGCGCCTCAGGATCGCGCGGTTGACGCGGTCGGCCTCGCCGAGCTGCGCCTCCGGGATCCGGTCGAGCCGCCGGAGGAAGGCCTGCGCCTCGCGAACCCGCCGCCGCCGCGCCTCCGGGCTGAGATCGTCGATCCGCGCGTCATGGTCGCGGACGCCGAGGTTGGTGGCGTAGACCGGGCTCTCGCGCAGCAGCCACCGATAATGCTCCTCCATCAGCGCGCGGAAATCGTCGGCCGGCGCGGCGGCGGCGGGCGATGCGAGGCTGAGCGAGGCGGCCGCGGCCGCGAGCGCGATCCTGAGGCGCATGCGAATGTCCCTTCCGTGAGGCGCCGCACCCTATCTCGCCCGCGCGGCCGCGCAACCCTCCAGCGCCTCGCCGGTTGTCGTGTCCGAAGGAGGGGCAAGGCCCATGAGCGACAATGTCTACAAGGTCATCGAGCTGGTCGGCAGCTCGGCGACCAGCATCGAGGATGCGGTCTCGAACGCGATCACGCGCGCCTCCGCGACGATCCGCGAGATCGGCTGGTTCGAGGTGCTGAGCACCCGCGGCCATGTCGAGGACGGCCGCGTCGCCCATTATCAGGTGACCCTCAAGGTCGGCTTCACCCTGGAAGGCTGACTTGCCGCCCTCCCGCTCCGCGTGTTAGCCTCTCAATACACGCGCGGAGGAGGGGAGCGATGGCGACGACGACCGCGGCGGCGACGCCGCGCCCGCCGAAAATCAGCCTCGCGCCGAACCTGCTCGACCGGCTGCTTTCTGCAGCCTCGGTGGTCCTCTTCCTGATGGTTCTGGCGGCGCTCCTGCGCGGCCGCGACGAGTGGCGGTTGGTGCCGCTCTTCATCTGGCTCCACCTCGTCACCATCGCCGCGGCGCTCGCCCTGACGCCGGTGATGCTGCTCCGCCGCCGCGGCGACCGGCTGCACCGCCGGCTCGGCTGGGTGTGGGCGGCGGCGATGATGGGGAGCGCGCTTTCCAGCTTCGCCCTGCGCGGCATCAACGACGGCAGCCTCAGCTACATCCACCTCTTCTCGGCCCTGACCCTCGTTCAGGTGCCGGTGATCGTCTGGACCGCGCGCACCCACCGCCACGCCCGCCACCGCGACACCGTCCGCGCCATGGTCGCCTTCGCGCTCCTCACCGCCGGCTTCTTCACCTTCCCCTTCGACCGCCTGCTCGGCCGCTGGCTGTTCGGCTAGGCGCCCACCTTCGGCGGCAGCGGGAAAAGCGTGACGAAGCGCTCCGCCAGCGCGCAATCGCCCTCGACCGTCAGCGCCCCGTCCGCCTCCAGCGCCTCGATCGGCACGCCGCCATAGACCGCGGCGGCGATGGACGGCGGCGGTCCGTTGAAGATGAGGTCGGCGCCGTCGGCCGGGCCTCGCTCTGCTTCCACCCTGCCGCCGGCGATGCGGACGAGGAAGCTTTCCCTCCCGAGCCGGAAGCCGATCGTCGCCTCGAAATCCCCGCCGCGCGCCGGATCGAACATCGTGCGGAACGAGAGCATCAGCGAATTGGCGCTGAGCGGCAGACGCGGATCGTGCGCGGGCGAGCGCGCCGCCCAGCGGCCGAGGACCTGGAAGATCGGCTCCGCCTCATATCCCCACGGGGTGAGCTCGTAGACCTGCGTCGAGGCCGGCGGCGGCAGGCTGCGCTTCACCACGATCCCCGCCGCCTCCAGCCCCTCGAGCCGCTGGGTCAGCACATTGGCGCTGATCCCGGGCAGGTCCGCCCGAAGGTGGCTGAAGCGCTTCGGGCCCAGCATGAGCTCGCGCATGACCAGCAGCGCCCAGCGCTCGCCGACGAGGTCGAGCGCATGCGCGGCGCCGCAGGCGTCGTCGTAGCGGCGCTTGGCGGCCGAGTCGGTTAGTTTTTCTGACTGCACAGTTGCTTTTTATAACTTAGTGCCGCATCAGCGTCAAACAGCGATTCGCGACAACGGAGAAGACGCCCATGCCGAAGATGATTTTCGTCAACCTGCCGGTGACCGACCTCGATCGCTCGATCGGCTTCTACGCCGCGGTCGGTGCGACCCAGAACCTGCAGTTCAGCGACGCGACGGCGGCGATGATGAGCCTCTCGCCGGAAGTGAACGTGATGCTCCTCACCCACGACAAATACCGTCAGTTCACCTCCAAGCCGATCGCCGACGCCCATGCCTCGAGCCAGGTCCTGCTTTGCCTCTCCGCCGAAGGCGGCCGCGGCGAGGTCGACGAGACGATATCGAAAGCCGCCGCAGCGGGCGGCGTCGCCGACCCGTCGCCGGCGCAGGACCACGGCTTCATGTACGGCCGCAGCTTCGAGGATCCCGACGGCCATCACTGGGAAGTGATGTGGATGGACATGGCCGCGTTCGGCGGCGCCGATGCCGGCGAAGCCGCCGGCGATCCTGCGGCCGCCCAGGCTGCCGAACGCGCGGCCTGAGAAAAGAAGCGGAAGAAGGAAAGAGAGACGATGACCTATGTCGAAGGCTTCGTGGTCGCGGTGCCGGCCGCCAATCGCGACGAATATCGCCGCCACGCCGCCGGCGCATGGCCGCTGTTCAGGGAGTTCGGCGTCACCCGCCTGGTCGAGGCCTGGGGCGACGACGTGCCGGACGGCAAGGTCACCGACTTCCGGCGCGCGGTGCAGGCGACGCCCGACGAGACCGTCGTCTTCTCCTGGTTCGAATATCCCTCGCGCGAGGCGCGCGACGCCGCCACCGCCCGGATGATGGCCGACCCGCGGATGAACGAGATGGGGGCCTCGATGCCGTTCGACGGCCAGCGGATGATCATGTCCGGCTTCTCCGGCATCGTCGAGCACGGCGCCGGCGGCAACATGGGCTACGTCGACGGCTTCGTCGCCCCGGTCCACGAGACGAAGGCCGAAGCCTATCGGGCGATGGCGGCGAAGGCCGCGCCGATCTTCGCCGAATATGGCGCCACCCGCGTCGTCGAGGCGATGGGCGACGACCTCGTCGACGGCAAGGTCACCGACTATCGCCGCGCGGTGATCGCCGAGCCGGGCGAGAATGTCGTCTTCTCCTGGATCGAATGGCCTTCGAAGGAGGCGCGGGTCGCCGGCTGGGGCAAGGTGATGGCCGACGAGCGGATGAAGCCGGACGGCGAGATGCCGTTCGACGGCAAGCGCATGTTCTGGGGCGGCTTCGAGATCCTGCTCGACACCGCGGCCGACAGCGAGTGAACCGACCGCCTTCCCGCGGTCGCCCCCTCTTCAAGGAGCGCTGAGACATGCAGAAGATCGTCCCCTGCCTCTGGTATGACGGCGATGCCGAGGAGGCCGCCGCTTTCTACGTGACCCTCTTCCCGAACAGCCGGATCGATAATGTCGTCCGCTCGCCTGCCGACAATCCGAGCATGGCGAAGGGCGGCGTCCTCGTCGTCGATTTCACCCTCGACGGCCAAAAATATACCGGCCTCAACGGCGGCCCCCAGTTCAGGTTCACCGAGGCTGTCTCGTTCCAGGTCCATTGCGACGATCAGGCCGAGGTCGATCGGCTGTGGGACGCGATCGAGGGCAACGGCGGCAAGCCGAGCGCCTGCGGCTGGATCAGCGACCGCTGGGGCCTCTCCTGGCAGATCACTCCGCGCGAGCTGCTCGAGATGATCGCGAGCGACGACCGCGCCGCGGCGGAACGCGCGATGCAGGCGATGCTCGAGATGGTGAAGCTTGACCTGCCGACCCTGCGCCGCGCCTTCGAAGGGGGCTGAAGCGAAGAGTCGCGGCTCGCCTCAGTTGGTCCGCCCGACGTTGCACAGCGAGCGCGGCTGGCGACCCTGGAAAGGCCAGAGTGTCCGCGACTCCTCGATCTCCGCGCCCGCGGGGAAAAGGTCGATGCCGGCGACTTGCTCGATCTCCTCGATCGTCGAGAGGTGCTCCGTCAGGTAGCGCAGCGCCGCGGCGCCGTCCGGGTTCGCCGCGTCGTGCGGCAGCATGATGCTGAGCGTCGAGACCGAATTGTCGGGCCGGCGCACCGCGATCACCTTGTAGAAATGCGACGGCACGGCGACGCGCCGGCCGCCGTTGCGGGACACCATGCGCTCCGCCGCTTCATCGGGATCGCGAGCGCCGTTGCCGTCGCGATCGAAGACGCTGCCGCTCAGCACGTAGACGGTGCCGTGCTCGGCCGCCCACAGCCGCGTGATGCCTTCAAGGATCTGCCAGATGCCGCGGTTGAGCTGGCAGGTCTGCGGCGCCATGTTCGACATGATGAAGGAGTTGTGGCCGGCAATCTGCGAGGTCGACTGATTGGCGAACGGCGCCATATGACCCTGGTCGTAAATCGGCTCGTCATAGTCGCGCGGCGTCGCCGCCTCGACCGCCGGCAGACGCGGGTCGGCGCGGAAACAGTCCTCGCGGCCGACGTTGCCGAGGCGGCTATGGTCGACGCGCTCGGCCGTCCACAACGGCACCCTCAGGTCTCCGTCGTGCCGGATCACGAAATCGCGCAGAACGAGCAGCCGCTCATTGTCCACGGCGCCGGTCTCCCGCGGCACGCCCCAGGGGAGGTGCTGCGCGACGGACGCCGCCTGATCGGCCCTGCTCAGCCAGAGTTGGCGGTCGGCAGCGGCGCGCTCGGCGGGCGTGCAGTTCGCGGCGGCGGCCGGTGCCGAGACGATCAATGTCCAAAGCGCGAACAGCAAAGCTGCCAGCGCGCGAATGCGGTTTTTCATGGCGAGTCCCCCCGTCGGGGAGGCTGCGCCTCAGGCGGTCAGGGGGCGACGCGAGACGAATCCGTTGCGGAGGCAACGGCCGCCTTTCTGCTCCGAAACGGACGGACCGGGGCCGGAGCGCGGACGCTCCGGCGCTTCGTCAGAGCTTCTCGGTCAGCTCCGGGACGATCTTGAACAGGTCGCCGACCAGGCCGATGTCGGCGACCTGGAAGATCGGCGCGTCCTCGTCCTTGTTGATCGCGACGATGACCTTGGAATCCTTCATGCCCGCAAGGTGCTGGATCGCGCCCGAGATGCCCACCGCGATGTAGACGCCCGGCGCCACGATCTTGCCGGTCTGGCCGACCTGGTAGTCGTTCGGCGCATAGCCGGCGTCGACCGCCGCGCGCGAGGCGCCGACGGCGGCGCCGAGCTTGTCGGCGAGCGGATCGATGAGCGCGTGGAACTGCTCGGACGAGCCGAGCGCGCGCCCGCCGGAGACGACGATGGTGGCGCTGGTCAGCTCCGGCCGCTCGCTGTGGGCGACCTCCTGGCCGACGAAGCTCGACAGCCCCTGCTCGCCGCCGCCGGAGACCGGCTCGATCTCCGCCGAGCCGCCGTCCCGCGCGGCCTTCTCGAAGGCGGTGCCGCGCACCGTGATCACCTTCTTGGCATCGGACGAGCGCACCGTCGCGATCGCGTTGCCGGCGTAGATCGGGCGGGTGAAGGTGTCGTCGCCCTCGACCGACAGGATGTCCGAGATCTGCATCACGTCGAGCAGCGCGGCGACGCGCGGTGCGACGTTCTTCCCCGTCGTCGTCGCCGGCGCCAGGAAGGCGTCGTGATGGTCCATCAGCGAGGCGATCAGCGGCGCCACGTTCTCGGCGAGCTGGTGCTCATAGGCCGCGTCGTCGGCGACATGGACCTTGACGACGCCCGCGATCTTCGCCGCTTGCGCCGCGACGTCGGCGATGCCCGATCCCGCCACGAGCAGGTGGGCGTCGCCGAGCTTCGAAGCGGCGGTGACGGCGGCGAGCGTCGCGTCCTTGAGCTGCCCGCCTTCATGCTCGACCAGAACCAGGCACTTCATCCGACCACTCCCGTCTCGCGCAATTTGTCGATCAGCTCGTCGACCGATCCGACCTTGACCCCGGCCGTCCGCTTCGGCGGCTCGGCGACTTTCAAGGTCGTCAGCCGCGGCGTCACGTCGACGCCGTAATCCTCCGGCGTCTTCTGCGCGAGCGGCTTCGACTTGGCCTTCATGATGTTGGGCAGCGAGGCGTAGCGCGGCTCGTTGAGGCGAAGATCGGTGGTGACGACCGCCGGCAGCTTGAGGCGCACCGTCTCGAGCCCGCCGTCGACCTCGCGGGTGACGTTGACCGCGTCCGTCCCATCGACCTCGACCTTGGAGGCGAACGTCCCCTGCGGCCAGCCGAGCAGGGCCGCAAGCATCTGCCCGGTCTGATTGCTGTCGTCGTCGATCGCCTGCTTGCCGAGCACGATCATGCCGGGCTGCTCTTCCTCTGCGATCTTGCGCAGGATCTTGGCGACGGCGAGCGGCTCCACCTCCGCGTCCGTGGTCACCAGGATCGCCCGGTCCGCGCCCATGGCGAGCGCCGTCCTGAGCGTCTCCTGCGCCTTGGCCGGCCCGATCGAGACGACGACGATCTCACTCGCCGCGCCCTTTTCCTTGAGGCGGATCGCCTCCTCGACGGCGATCTCGTCGAACGGGTTCATGCTCATCTTGACGTTGGCGAGGTCGATCCCCGTCTGGTCCGCCTTGACCCGCGGCTTGACGTTGTAATCGATCACCCGCTTCACGGGCACCAGCAGCTTCATCTCCGCTCCTTCACCTGTTCAAATCGTCACCCCGGACTTGATCCGGGGTCCATGAACACTGCCCATCCGGAGAGTCCCTGTTCATGGATGCCGGATCAAGTCCGGCACGACGCTTCATCTCACTCAAGCCGCTTCCTTCACCTGCGCCACGATCTTCCGCGCCGCATCCCCCAGATCGTCCGCCGGCACGATGGCGAGGTTGGACTGGGCGAGGATCGCCTTGCCTTCCTCGACATTGGTGCCCTCGAGCCGGACCACGAGCGGCACCTTCAGGTCCACCTCGCGCGCGGCGGCGATGATGCCGTCGGCGATGATGTCGCAGCGCATGATCCCGCCGAAGATGTTGACCAATATGCCCTTCACCGCCGGATCCGACAGGATGATCTTGAACGCCGCCGTCACCTTCTCCTTCGAAGCGCCGCCGCCCACGTCGAGGAAGTTGGCCGGGAAGGCGCCGTTCAGCTTGATGATGTCCATCGTCGCCATGGCGAGGCCGGCGCCGTTCACCATGCACCCGATATTGCCGTCGAGCTTGATGTAGGCGAGGTCGTATCGCGACGCCTCGAGCTCCATCGGCTCCTCTTCGGTCTCGTCGCGCAGCGCCATCAGGTCCTTGTGGCGGAACAACGCGTTGGCATCGAAGCCGACCTTGGCGTCGAGCACCAGCAGCTGGCCGTCTTCGGTGACCGCCAGCGGGTTGATCTCGATCTGCGAGGCGTCCGTCGCCGTGAATGCCGCGTAAAGCTTGGCGAGGACCTTCGACGCCTGCTTGGCGAGATCACCGGTAAGCCCGAGCGCCGCGGCCACGGCGCGGCCATGGTGCGGCATCAGCCCGGTCGCCGGGTCGATCGTCAGGGTTTCAATCTTCTCCGGCGAATCGTGAGCAACCGCCTCGATGTCCATTCCGCCTTCGGTCGATGCGACGATCGCGATTCGCCCCGTGTCCCGGTCGACCAG
>DASWMB010000032.1:0-14225 GCA_036399955.1 Allosphingosinicella sp.
CGACGCGCCGCCGACCCGCTGCGACGCCCTCCAGACGAAGCGCGTTTCCCCGCTCACCTTCGGCGCGCTCGCAGCCCGCGGCGCCCGCGGAGTCTCGGTCACGGAAGCGGAAGTCGAGCGCGCCATGGCCTTCGCCATGCGGCATCTCAGGATCGTCGCCGAACCCGGCGGGTCGGTCGCCCTGGCGGCGGTGCTGGCGGGGAAGGCAGGGCCGGTGAGCGAGCGGACGGTGGTCGTCGTCTCCGGCGGAAACGTCGATCCGGAGCTCTACGCCGACATCTTGAGGCGCTCCGGCTCCTGAGCCGGCGCCAGCGCCGCGACGCGCATGGTGAGGTCCTCGACCTGGGCCGCGAGCGATTTGAGGTCCGCGGCATAAGAGGCGCAGTCGAGCCCCGGCAGGGCCAGCACGGCCGCGTCGAGCAGCCCGTCGAGCAGCATCACGTTGCTGGGCAGGATCGAAGCTTCGATCGACTCGAGTGCAGGGTCCATGGCGCTGACCCTATGGAGTCGTCCTTAACGCGGTGTAAAAGCGCTCTCATGAGCGGCCCCGGCGCGACCTTCCTCTCGATCCTGATGCTCGCAGCCTTCGCGCTCGTCGTCGGCGGGATCGCGATGATCCGCCGCGGCCGCGAGCGCAGCAAAGGCGTGCTGATGCTCGTCGCCGCCGCCGTGCTTGCCGGCAACGTCGCGATCCTGGCGCTCTAGCGCCTCAGCGGATCGGGCAGCCGGGGCTCAGGCGATAGTCGAGATAATCGTCGACCGCCTTCATCAGGAGCGGCATCTCGTTGGCGAAGAAGTGATTGGCGCCGGGGATCGTCTTGTACTCGATCGTGATGTGGCGCTGAGTCCTCAGCTTCTCGACCAGCTTTACGACCGCGGGCGGGTTCACCACCTCGTCGCCCTCGCCCTGGATGATGATGCCCGAGGAGGGGCAGGGGGCGAGGAAGCTGAAATCGTACATGTTCGCCGGCGGCGCGACCGAGATGAAGCCGCGCACCTCGGGCCGGCGCATCAGCAGCTGCATGCCGATCCAGGCGCCGAAGCTGAAGCCGCCGATCCAGGTCGATTCGGCCTCCGGGTGGATCGACTGCACCCAGTCGAGAGCCGAGGCGGCGTCCGAAAGCTCGCCGACGCCGTTGTCGAACACGCCCTGGCTCTTGCCGACGCCGCGGAAGTTGAAGCGAAGGGTCGCGAAGCCGCGCCGCACGAACGTCTTGTACATCGCCTGGACGATGGCGTTGTTCATCGTGCCGCCGCCCTGCGGATGCGGGTGGAGGATCAGGGCGACGGGGGCGCGGGGGCGGAGGCCGGGGTTGAAACGCCCCTCGAGGCGGCCTTCCGGTCCGGGGAAAATGACTTCGGGCATTGCACCTGCAAAGAGCTTGGCTTGAAAGGGACGCGACGAGGGCTGACCCTCGCGCGGACGCCGTCTATATAGGTGGAGCGCGCCTGAGCGCAATTTTTTAGGGAAACGCCGCGCGTTGGCCGACCGCATCTATCTCGATCACGCCTCGACGACGCCGATCCTGCCCGAGGCGCAGGCGGCGATGGCCGAGGGCTGCGCGCTCTGGGCGAACCCCTCCTCGCCCCATGCCGAGGGCCGCGTCGTCCGCGCCCTGCTCGAAGGCGCCCGCCGGCGGATCGCGGCGGCGCTCGGCTGGCAGGGGACGCTCGTCTTCACCTCCGGCGCCACCGAGGCGATCGAGATCGTCATGCGCCGCGCCCAGGCGGGGCCGCGCATCGTCTCCGCCCTCGAGCACCCCGCCGTGCTGAGGAGCGCGCCGGACGCCCGCCGGCTCGCCGCCGGCGCCGACGGGCGGGTCGACCTCGCCGGCCTCGACGCCGCCCTCTCCGGAGCGGAGCGGCCACTGGTCGCCGTCCAGTCGGTCAACAACGAAACCGGCGTCGTCCAGCCCGTCGCCGAGGCGGCCGGGCGGGTGAGGGCGGCGGGCGGCCTCCTCCTCGTCGACTGCGCTCAGAGCGCCGGCAAGCTGCCTTTGCCGGAGGCCGATTTCGTCGTCGTCGCCGCCCACAAGTTCGGCGGCCCGCCCGGCATCGGCGCGCTCCTCGTCCGCGATCCGGCGACCCTGGAAGCGGTCGGCGGCCAGGAAGGCGGCTATCGCCCAGGCACCGCGCCGGTGCCGCTGATCATGGGTTTCGCTGCCGCCGCCGAGGCCGATCACGGCTGGTACGAGGAGGCGAAGCGCCTGCGCGCCCGCCTCGACGACGGCATCGCCGCGGCCGGCGGCGAGGTGGTCGCCGGCTCCTCGCCGCGGATCGCCACCATCTCGGCCTACCGGCTGCCGGGCGTCCCCGGCGCCGCCCAGATGATGCAGCTCGATCTCGCCGGCATCGCCGTCTCGGCCGGCAGCGCCTGCTCGTCGGGCAGCCTCAAGACCAGCCATGTCCTCACCGCCATGGGCTGGAGCGAGGAGGCGGCGCGCGAAGTCATCCGGGTGAGCTTCGGCCCGAGGACGAGCGAAGCCGAGATGGACGCGCTCCTCCACCACTGGCGCGCGCTCGCCGAAAAGCGCCGCGCGGCGTGAACGGGCCCATCTATCTTGACTATCAGGCGACGACCCCGCTCGCAGCCGAAGCCGCCGCGGCCATGCGCCCCTGGCTCGAATCCCATTTCGCCAACCCCCACAGCGCCCACCGCCCCGGCCGCGAAGCCGCCGCCGCGATCGAAGTGGCGCGGGAGCGGGTGATGGAGGCGCTGACGCTCGGCTCTCTCAGCCCCCTCGGCTCCGATTCTGGGGAAAATCCTCGTTCGTCCCGAGCGAAGTCGAGGGGCGACTGCACCGACTCCGAGCCAGCGCCCCTCGACTACGCTCGGGACGAACGGATTTCTGCACCTGCGCCCCCACCCGCCGGGAAGCTCTACTTCACCTCCGGCGCCACGGAGGCCGCCAACTGGGCGCTGAAAGGCGCGGCGCTGCGCCTGCCGGAGGGGCGTCGCCGCATCGTCACCTTCGCCACCGAACATGCCTGCGTGCTCGACACGGTCGAATGGCTCGGCCGCTTGCTCTTCGACGTCGAGGTCCTGCCCGTCGGCTCCGACGGCATCGCCGACCTCGGGGCGCTCGAAGCCGCTCTCGCCAGGCCGACGGGCCTCGTCGCGGCCATGCTGGTCAACAACGAGATCGGCGTCATCCAGCCGGTGGCGGAGATCGGCCGCATGGCGCGCGAGGCCGGGGCGCTCTTCTTCTGCGATGCGGTGCAGGGCTTCGGCCGAGTGCCCCTGCCGATCGAGGCCTGCGACATGGTCGCCGTCTCGGCCCACAAGGTGCACGGCCCCAAGGGGATCGGAGCTTTGTGGGTCCGCGACGGCGTCCGGCTCGAGCCCCTCCTCCACGGCGGCGGCCAGGAAGGCGGCCTCAGGTCCGGCACGCTCTCGCCCGCGCTCTGCGCCGGCTTCGGCGAGGCGGCGCGCCTCCTCGTCGAGCGCCGCGCGGCGGACGCCGCCCATGTCGAGCGCCTTTGGGAGCTGGCGCGCCAGGAGATGCGCGGATGGACGCTGAACGGATCGGCGGACGAGCGCTACCGCGGCAACCTCAACCTGCGCCGCGACGGGGTCGACTCGGCGCGCCTCATCTCCGGCCTTCGCGCCGTCGCCTTTTCGGCGGGCTCCGCCTGCGCGAGCGGCTCGGGGCGGCCGAGCCACGTCCTTGCCGCTCTCGGGCTCGGCGCCGGCGAGGCGCGGTCCAGCATCCGCGTCGGCTTCGGCCGCTATACGAGCGAGAAGCAGCTCACCGACGCGCTGACGCTGATCGACGCCTCGGCCCTCCTCCAGCTGCCGGATGCCGCATGATCCGCGTCCGCTTCGTCTCCGCGGACGGCGGCCGCGTCGAGGAGGTCGAGGCGCAGGCCGGCGAGCGCCTGCTCGACGTCGCCCAGGCGCACGGCCAGCCGCTCGAAGGTACCTGCGCGGGGCAGATGGCCTGCTCGACCTGCCACGTCATCGTCGCCGCCGAGGATTTCGCCCGCCTGCCGACGGCGAGCGAGGAGGAGGAGGATCTGCTCGATCTCGCCGCCAACGTCCGCCGCACCTCGCGCCTCGCCTGCCAGATCCGCCTCGACGAGGCGCTCGGCACGCTCACCGTGCGCATGCCCGGCGCCTCCCACGACATGCAGGGCCGATGATCGACCGCCGCGCCCGAAAACCCTCTCCCGCCTGCGGGAGAGGGAGCAACAGGGGAGAGGGGGCAAAGCTTGCGCGAGTTGCCGCGAGCCGCCATATGCGCCGCGGGAGTCGGGCGGACGCAGCATTCGCCAACCCGGTCAGATCCGGAAGGAAGCAGCCGTAACGAAGTCGGTTGCGGGTCGTTCCGGCTCCCACCCGCCGAAGCCTTGGCGCAGGCGGGCCCCCTATGCCCGAGACGCAGCAGCGGCCAGCCCGGCGCGCGGAGGGCGCGCACCTCCACCCACCGTCGCCGGCCGCCGCCGCATCCCGGCCGCTCCATTCGATCTCACAATGTCAAAGACCCCGCTTGTGGCGAGGGAATCGCTTTGCGCGATTCGAATCCTTGGTGTCAGAAGAATTCCTACATTGCAAATTTAGCGGTTTTCCGCGTGTTTCTTTGGTTCGCCAAGCTTTGCTGGCGCTGCCGCCGGGCCTGCTTTAATCTCGGCTCATGGCTTCCGATTCTGACTCCTTCGGCCTCGGCCTCGACGAGCCGCCGCAGCCGGTGCGCGCCCAGCCCTACCGCGTGCTCGCCCGCAAGTACCGGCCGCAGAGCTTTGGCGAGCTGGTCGGCCAGGACGCGATGGTCCAGACCCTCGGCAACGCGATCAAGCGCGACCGGCTCGCCCACGCCTTCCTGCTCACCGGCGTCCGCGGCGTCGGCAAGACCTCGACCGCGCGCCTCATCGCCAAGGCGCTGAACTGCATCGGCCCGAACGGCGAGGGCGGGCCGACGATCGACCCCTGCGGCGCCTGCGAGCCCTGCGTCGCCATCGCCGAGGGCCGCCACATCGACGTCGTCGAGATGGACGCCGCCTCCCATACCGGCGTCGACGACGTGCGCGAGATCATCGAGGCGGTGCGCTATTCCGCCGTCTCGGCGCGCTACAAGGTCTACATCGTCGACGAAGTCCACATGCTCTCGAAGAACGCGTTCAACGCGCTCCTCAAGACCCTCGAAGAGCCGCCGCCGCACGTGAAGTTCCTGTTCGCCACGACCGAGGTCAACAAGGTCCCGGTGACGGTGCTCTCGCGCTGCCAGCGCTTCGACTTGAGGCGCATCCCGGCCGCGCAGCTCGCGGCTCATTTCGCCGAGGTGGCCGCGAAGGAAGGGGTGGAGGCCGACGCCGAGGCGCTGGCGCTGATCGCCCGCGCGGCCGAGGGCTCGGCCCGCGACGGCCTCTCGATCCTCGACCAGGCGATCGCCCATGGCGCGGGCGGGGTCACCGCGGATCAGGTCCGCGCCATGCTCGGCCTGTCGGACCGCGGCGCCATCCGCCGCCTGCTCGGCCTGCTCCTGGCCGGCGACGCTTTGGGCTCGCTCGCCGCCGTGCGCGACCAGCACGATCTCGGCGTCGACCCTTCGGCGCTGATCCGCGGGCTCCTGGAAGCGGTGCACGGCATCACCCGTTGCAAGGTCGGCGGCCCGGTCGATCCGGCCCAGTCTGTGGAGGAGCGCGAATCCTATGCCGAATGGGCGAGCCGGCTCTCCTTTGCGACCGTCCACCGCCTCTGGCAGCTGCTGCTGAAGGGGCTCGGCGAGGTCCACAATGCCGCCCTGCCGCTCGAGGCGGCCGAGATGGCGCTGCTGCGCGTCATCCACGCCTCCGAGCTCCCCGATCCGGGCGCGCTGATGGAGCGCCTGGCGAGCGGCGAGGCGGTGCCCGCCCGCGGCGCCGGGCGGTCGTCCGCGCCCGCTGTCGAGCCGAGGGGGCAGGAGGCGCCGGCGACCTTCGCCGGCCTCGTCACCCTCCTCGAGAGCACGAAGCCGCTGATCGCCCAGCAGCTCCACGACTTTGCCGGCCTCGTCCGTTTCGCGCCGCCCGAGCTGGTGATCCGCCCGGCCAAGCCGCTGCCGGGCGACTTCGTCCGCGATCTCGGCGCTGCCTTGAAGGCCGCCACCGGCACCGCCTGGCAGGTGGCGATGTCGGACGAGCCGGCCGAGCCGACCCTCCTCGAGCAGGAGAAGGCGGCGGCCGACAAGGCCCGCGAGGAGGTCCTTGCATCCCCATTGGTGGCTGCCGCGTTCGAGGCCTTTCCCGATGCCGAGCTCGCCGGCTTCACCCTCAACGATCAACGGAGCGCCTGAATGCCCAATCTCGATGAACTGATGAAGATGGCCCAGGAGGCCCAGGCCAAATTGATGCAGGCCCAGGAGGATCTCGACAAGGTGATCGTCGAGGGCGTCTCCGGCGGCGGCCTGGTCAAGGTCCGCGCCAGCGCCAAGGGCCGCATCGTCGCCGTCGAGATCGACGAGAGCCTGCTTCAACCCTCCGAGAAGCAGATGGTCGAGGATCTCGTCGCCGCAGCCCTGAACGACGCCCGCGCGAAGGCCGACGTCGCGGCGCAAGGCGCGATGCAGCAGGTCACCGGCGGCATGCAGCTCCCCCCCGGCTTCAAGATGCCGTTCTAAGGTCTTCCCCTCCCGCTTGCGGGAGGGGATCGAGGGGAGGGCATGTCCTTGTCAGGCGCGGGCCCGACAGGCCCTCCCCCAGCCCCTCCCGCAAGCGGGAGGGGAGTTAGAGCCCGTTCGCCTCCGGCGGCGGCGCGGCCTTCGGCTCCGGCTCGGCTTGAGGCGGCGCCGCCTCCACTGGCGCCTTCGGCGGCGCTTCCTTCTCGAATTCCTCGCCAGGTAGCGCGGGCGCGGGCTGAGGCAGGCGTTCCGGAAACCGTTGCGGTGGCGCCCGGCGCACCGGCTCGGGCCGCTCACTCGGGGCGGCGACGCCCTCGTACACGCAGCCGTCCAGCCGGCCGCGCTGCACCACGTTCATCCGCGCGGCGATCATGTTGCCGTAGCGGCGGGTGAAGCCGGTCGGCGCGGTCGCCTGGCGGCGCTTGGGGAGGGGAAGGATCGCAGCGATCCGCGCCGCTTCCTGGCGGCTGAGGTTCGAGGCGTCGTGGTTGAAGTAGCGCTGCGCGCCGGCATCGACGCCATAGGTGCCGATGCCGGTCTCGGCGACGTTGAGGTACACCTCCATGATCCGGCGCTTGTCCCACAGGGTCTCGATCAGCAGGGTGAACCAGGCTTCGAGCCCTTTGCGGAAATAGCCGCCGCCCTGCCACAGGAAGGCGTTCTTCGCCGTCTGCTGGGAGATGGTCGAGCCGCCGCGGATGACCGAGCCGCCGCGCGCGTTGCGGCGCATCGCCTGCTCGATCGCCTGCCGGTCGAAGCCGGAATGCGAGCAGAACTTGCTGTCCTCGCCCGCGATCACCGCGCGCACCATGTCGCGGTCGATGCGCTCGATCGCCATCCAGGAGCCGCGCGCGCCGTTTCCGGCGAGGACATCGCCGAGCTGGGTGAACGTGATCGGCGGGTTCACGAAGCGATAGGCGAGCACCCACAGGATGCTGCCGATGAGGAAGATCAGCACTGAGTAGACGGCCCAGCGCATGATCCGCCCGAGCCACGAGCGGCGGGGGCGGGGGCTTCGAGGCGCGGAAGCGCGTGCCACTAGCGATGCCTCGGTGCCGAACCGTCATGCTGAACTCGATTCAGCATCCATGAACACCGTCCACGCAGGTTCGCCCGATCGCTGTTCATGGATCCCGGATCAAGTCCGGGATGACGGCTGCGAGGGCTCACCCCGCGGTCAGCAGGCGGCGTTCCCCGGCGAGGTTCATCAGCGCCTTCTGGAGCTTCTCGAAGGCGCGGACCTCGATCTGCCGGATGCGCTCGCGGCTGACATCGTAGACCTGGCTCAGTTCCTCGAGCGTCTTCGGGTCGTCGGTCAGGCGCCGCTCGGTCAGGATGTGCTTCTCGCGGTCGTTGAGGCTCTTCATGGCCTCGAGCAGCAGCTCGTGGCGGACCTTCGATTCCTCGGCATCGGCGACGCGCTCGTCCTGGAGCGGCTCGGTGTCGACCAGCCAGTCCTGCCACTGGCCGTCGCCCTCCTCGCGCAGCGGCACGTTGAGCGAGGTGTCGCCGCCCATCGCCATGCGCCGGTTCATCGAGATGACGTCGTCCTCGGACACGCCGAGATCGGTGGCGATCTTGGTGACGTCCTCGGGCTTCAGGTCGCCGTCCTCGAACGCCTCGATCTGGTTCTTCATCCGCCTGAGGTTGAAGAACAGCTTCTTCTGCGCCGCGGTGGTGCCCATCTTGACGAGGCTCCACGAGCGGAGGATGAATTCCTGGATCGAGGCGCGGATCCACCACATGGCATAGGTGGCGAGGCGGAAGCCGCGCTCCGGCTCGAACTTCTTCACGCCCTGCATCAGGCCGATATTGCCTTCGGAGATGAGCTCCGCGAGCGGCAGGCCGTAGCCGCGATAGCCCATCGCGATCTTGGCGACGAGCCGAAGGTGCGAGTTGACGAGCTTCGCCGCCGCGTCGGTGTCCTGATGCTCGGTCCAGCGCTTGGCGAGCATATATTCTTCCTCGGGGGCGAGGATGGGGAATTTCTTTATCTCGGCGAGATAACGGTTGAGACCCGCCTCGCCGCCCGTGGCGGGAATGGTCGCCGGGACGTTTCTACCGCTTGCCATAGCTAATCTCATTCGACTCCCTGAGCCCGCGCGGATCGATGCCCGCGTCGGCCTTTCTCTCTATACGGTGAGGACCCCGAACAGTTCCTGAATATCGGATGGAAGGGGGCTTTTGAAGGACAAGTTTTCTTTCGATACGGGATGCACGAATCCGAGCTCGGCGGCGTGCAGCGCCTGTCGCTGAAAGCCGAGGCTTTTCAATATCTCCCGGTGCGCCGGCCGGGTCCGGCCGTAGACGGGGTCGCCGACCAGAGGGTGGCCGAGCGAGGCCATGTGGACGCGGACCTGGTGAGTCCGCCCCGTCTCGAGCCGGCATTCGACCAGGGCCGATTCGCGCAGCGGCTTCAGCAGCCGCCAGTGGGTCACCGCGCGCTTGCCGCGGCCTTCCTCGACGACCGCCATCTTCTGCCGGTTGGCCGAGGAGCGGGCGAGCGGCGCGTCGACCGTCCCGGCCGGCGGGTTCGGCACGCCGCCGACGATGGCGAGGTAGAGCCGGTGGATGTCGTGCCGCGCGAACTGGGCGGCGAGGCCCTCATGGGCGCGGTCGGTCTTGGCGACGACGAGCAGGCCGGACGTGTCCTTGTCGATCCGGTGGACGATCCCCGGCCGCGCGACGCCGCCGATGCCGCTGAGACGCCCGGCGCAATGGTGGAGGAGAGCGTTGACCAGCGTCCCGTCGAGGTTGCCCGCGGCGGGGTGGACGACCATTCCCGCCGGCTTGTCGACGATCAGCAGATGGTCGTCCTCGAAGACGATCTCGAGCGCGATGTCTTGCGGCTCGTTATGGGCGGGCGCCGGTTCCGGCACGGCGACCTCATAGGTTCCGCTCAGCGCCTTGGAGGAGGGATCTCGCACGGCGCTACCGGCTGGGTCGGTGACCGCGCCGCTCGAGATCAGCGCCTTCAGCCGCTCGCGCGACAGCGTCGGCAGCGCCGCGGCGAGCGCGCGGTCGAGCCGCCAGCCGGCGGCGTCGGATGCGATGGTCGCGCTGATGGTCGATCCCCCCCGGGTCATTCGAAAGTCGATGTGGCGATGAAACGCTCCTGTTCAAGCCCGCTTATTCGGCGGTCGGTTCGGCGTCATGGCGGCAAACGCTTGCCAGCGGACAAGCGAGCGGCCAAAGGAGGGGGCAGTTCGAGCAGCGTCGGGGGCGAAGCACGTGAAATCGCACGAATTTGCGAGCCTGCTCTGCTCGCGGCTCTGCCACGATCTCCTCTCGCCCGTCGGCGCGCTCAACAACGGTATCGAGCTGCTCGCCGACGAGCACGACCCCGAGATGCGCGCCCGCTGCCTCGACCTGCTCGGCGAGAGCGCGCGCGCTTCGGCCAACAAGCTCAAATTCTTCCGCCTCGCTTTCGGCGCCGCCGGCGGCTTTGCCGACCATGTCGACACGCGCGAGGCGCGGGTGGCGATCGAGGGGCTGTTCGGCGGCGACGGGCGGATCCAGCTCGGCTGGATGGTCGACGAGCCGACCATGTCGAAGGCCGCGCTGAAGGTCCTCCTCAACCTCGTCCTGATCGCCGGCGACGCGCTGGTGCGCGGCGGGCGGCTCGACGTCGGCGCCGAGAAGCACGAGGCCGGGCTCGACATCGTCGTCCGGGCCGAGGGGCCGCGGATCGTTCTCGATCCCGAGCTCGTCAAGGTCCTGCGCGGCGAGGTCGACGAGGAGGAGATCGCGCCCCGCGCCGCCGCCGCCTGGCTGATC
Organism: Allosphingosinicella sp.; assembly: GCA_036399955.1. GTDB lineage: Bacteria > Pseudomonadota > Alphaproteobacteria > Sphingomonadales > Sphingomonadaceae > Allosphingosinicella. The sequence goes on from DASWMB010000032.1 coordinate 10,374, forward strand.
CACAGCCTGGTCAGCGAAGCCGGCGGCGAGGTCCAGGTCGCGGACGGCGGCGAGGAGAACATGCTGCTGCTCGGCGCCGCGCTGCCCGGCTGAGCCGCGGCGATGCGCCCGCTCGACATCCTCGATTGCCCCTCGCCCAATTTCGACGAGCGCCCCCAGCCGATCTCGATGATCGTCCTCCATTATACCGGCATGGAGGACGCGCGCTCGGCGCTCGAGCGGCTGCGCGATCCCGAGGCGAAGGTCTCCTGCCACTATCTCGTCGACGAGGACGGCAAGATCGTCCGCATGGTGCCGGAGGAGAAGCGCGCCTGGCATGCCGGCCGCTCCTACTGGCGCGGCAATACCGACGTGAACGGCGCCTCGATCGGCATCGAGCTGGTCAATCCCGGCCATGAGCACGGCTACCGCCCGTTCCCGGAGGAGCAGATCGACGCCCTCGTCACGCTCGTCGCAGAGGTGAAGGAGCGCTATTCCATCACGCGAGGCAACGTCGTCGGGCATTCCGACGTCGCCCCGGCGCGCAAGCAGGATCCGGGCGAGCTCTTCCCCTGGTCGCGCCTCGCGAAGCTGCGGCTCGCGCTCCCGCGGCCGACGAAGAACCTGATGGATCCGTGCTGGACCGACGGCGGCTTCCTCCTCGCGCTCGAGCGCTTCGGCTACGACGTCTCGGACAAGGATGCGGCGATCAGGGCGTTCCAGCGCCGCTATCGGCCCGAGCTGCTCGACGGCGTCATCGACGGCGAGTGCCGCGCCATGCTCCTCGCCCTCCTTCTTCCCAAGCCGCGCGGCGACGAGTAGGGGAAGGGCGCCAGAGGGTCGGGCGGCCGCGGCGCATTATGTGCGTCGAGGAAAGTCCGGGCTCCACGGAACGACGGTGCCGGGTAATTCCCGGCGGGGGTGACCCCAGGGAAAGTGCCACAGAGAGCAGGTCGCGTAGCCTTCGGGCCAATGCTTCGGCAGCGTGACAGTGAAAGGGTGGGGTAAGAGCCCACCGCGGACCCGGCAACGGGGACGGCACGGCAAACCCCACCGGGAGCAAGACCGAATAGGGGCGGCACATGGGCCTGTTCCGGCTCGTCGCCCGGGTTGGTTGCTTGAGGGGCGGAGCGATCCGCCTCCCAGATGAATGGCCGCCCATCCGCCTTCGCTCTTCGAGCTTCGGCGGAGGACAGAACCCGGCTTACAGACCCTCTGGCACCTATCTCCCCATCGCGGCTGGACGAAGCTCGACCGCGAACCACAGGAAGAGGAGGAGCAAAGCGGCGGCCGCGGGTCCGGTGCTGAGCTGCTCGAGCGTCGCCGCCTCCGGGGCGAGCCGCCAGAGGAGGGCGAAGGCGCCGATGACGGCCAAGCCCGCCGCCGCTTCGGCGCGGCAGCGGCGCCAGGCGGCGGCGCGGGCGGCGGCGAGGCGGCGGTCCGCCTCGACGGCACGGGCGACGCGGGCGACGAACGCCTCGTCCGGCGCCGGATCGGCAGCGGCGAAGAGGGCGGCAAGGCGCTCGTCGATGCGGTCGTCTTCGGTCATCGTGCAGTCTCCAGCCGAGCGGCGAGCGCGGTCCTCGCCCGCGCCACGATCGATTTCAAGGTGCCGAGCGGAAGCCCCATGATCTCCGCCGCCTCGGCATGGGAGCAGCCTTCGCCGAAGCAGAGCGAAGCGGCGGCGCGCTCCCGCTCGCCGAGCGCCGCCAGCGCCCGCTGAAGGTCGAGCGCGGCTTCGGGGTCGGCCGACGGCGGCGCGGAGCGTTCGTAGGCCTCCTGGTCGCGTGCCGCCCGCCGTCCTTCGGAGCGGCGCGAGGCGAGGAACTCGGTCCACGCGATGCCGAACAGCCAGGATCGGTAGCTGCCGCTGCCGTGCCACTCGCCGGACTTGCGCCAGGCGCGGACGAACACCTCCTGGGCGAGGTCGTCCGCGCCGGCGCCGCGGGTCAGCCGGGCGAGGAACCGGCGCACCGCCGCCTCGTGCTGGCGGACGAGCGCGGTGAAGGCGGCGGCATCGCCGGCCGCCGCCGTCGTCGCGAGATCCTTCTCAGCGTCCACAGCTCATCCCCGCCGCGGCCCCGGCCTCAGTCCCGCCTGCTGCGGCGGCCGAGATAGAAGCGGCCGAGCAATGCCCCGCCGACAAGGATCGGGAAGACCGCCGCCGCACCGACGTTGCGGATCGCCTCCGCATCTCCCTGGATCAGGGTGTAGAGGAACAAAGCGGCGCCGAGCGCGACCAGCACGAGGCCGGTTCGGTCGTCGTTGGCGCCGGTCGGCTGCTGCTCCTCCCGGTCGAGCGTAGCGAGCAGCGCCGAGACCGACTGATTGTCGCGGCTGATCGCCTCGCGGATGGTCCTGTGATGCATCGCCGCCTTGAGCAGCCGGGCGAGCTGGATCACGATCAGCACGCCCCCGGTCGTCAGTATCGCGAAAATCACCGCATCGGTCATCGGTCCGCTCATCTTCGTCACTCCTCTTGCCTGTTACATCGACTGGATGCCGCCGGCGCGCGATCTGGATGAGGCCGTGAGAAATTTTTCGGCAGGGGACGTGCGCCGTCCCCCCGCTCCGACTAGAGAGGCGCCATGGCCAAGCCGACACGTTCGAACGATTGGGGATTTCCGCGCTGGCGCGGCTACGGCTCGGGCCGCGGCGCGCAGCAGGTGCGCCTGTGCGACCGCGAGGGCTGCGAGGAGCCCGGCGACCGGCCCGCACCCAAATCGCCGAACAGCCCCGAGCGCTGGTATTTCTGCCAGGCCCACGCCGCCGAGTACAATCGCGGCTGGAATTATTTCGAGGGCCTCTCGGCCGAAGACGCCGCCCGCCGCGAAGCGGAGGAGCGCCGCGGCGCCGACGGATACAGGCAGTCGACGCATTATGCCTGGGGCGGCCCGGGCGACGGCACCCGCTCGCGCGAGGAGATGCGGGCGCTCGACGTCCTCGACGTCGAGAACGACGCGGATTTCGAGACGATCAAGGCTGCCTATCGCCGCCTCGCCAAGGTGAACCACCCCGACGTCAACCAGGGCGATTCCGAAGCCGCCGCCCGCTTCCAGGCCGTCCAGGCCGCTTACGACGTCCTGAAGAAAGCCGAGGAGCGGCGGACCGCCTAGTCGGTGAACATGAAGGCGGCGCTGACATGCGCCACCGGATCCGCGGCGTCCCCGTCATGCGCGAGGCCGCGGACGAAGCCGATGCTCCTGGTCGTCCGGTAGCATTCGCCGCGGCCGACGATATCGCGGCCGGGCGTCGCCGGACGCAGATAGTCGATTCGCATGTCGAGCGTCGCCTGGTGGCGGAAGCGGCCGAGCCGGATCCAGATCGCAAGGCTCGTCGCCATGTCCATCAGGCTGATGATCGGTCCCGACGCGATGACGCCGCTCTCGGCGACGCCGATCAGCTTTTCGTCATAAGGGAGGACGAGCTCGGCCCAATCCTCGCCATGACCGCGATAGTCGATGCCGAGGGCGCCGCCATGGCCGACCTTGCGGACCCAGGACATGAACAGCTTCGGATCGAAGCCCTCCATCGCGCGGAAGTCGGGGCGGTTCACGCCGCCAGCCTCGCCGCCGTCTCGCGGACGAGGGCGATCATGTTGGGGATCCCCTGGGTGCGGTTGGAGCTCAGCTGCTTCTCGAGGCCGAAGCGGGCGAGCGCGCCCTCGATGTCGGCCGCGACGATCTCCTCGGGCCGCCGGTCCTGGACGGCGAGGAGGACGAGGGCGACGATCCCCTTGGTGATCGCGGCGTTCGAATCGGCGAGGAAGTGGAGGCGGCCGTCGCCAAGCCGCGTTGGATAGACCCAGACGGAGGCGGAGCAGCCGCGCACCAGCGTGGCGTCGGTCTTGAGCGGCTCCGGCATGGGCTCGAG
>DASWMB010000033.1:0-4711 GCA_036399955.1 Allosphingosinicella sp.
GTGCATCAAATTTCGGGCAGCTCTCGGCAGAGGATTATACTTGGAACGATCTATCGCAGCGTGCCCTGTTAGGGTTCGTCACGCGCGCGCGCGACAGCCGGCTGCGTTACCCAGCAGGCTTTTTGGAGCGCCTCGAGGCGCGCCTGCGCTAACCCGACGTCAGTCGGGAACCTAGCTGAACGTCTTGAGCACTGGAACGTGGCGCGCGACGAAGTTGCCGTGGTGATCGTGGCTGTTGGCAAGTACGTGAAACGGTGGTGAAGGCATTAGGGCTGAACCGAGAAACCTCTGATAAAGGGCCATTGAGGTGTTCATGTTCGCCCTTCCGAGCGCGTCTTAAACAAGAGTTTCGTCACACAGCTGCCGGACTAGCCGCTGAAGATGCTCAACGCGGTCAATCAGCCAGTCGAGCTCCTCGGGGGTGATCTTGTAATGAGGCGAGTAACGGGCGTCTACATAGGCGCGGCGGAGGAGCTCGAAGCAGCGCTGCGCGAACTTGGTGTCTCTTGGCCACGCGTCAATAAGACGCGGCTCATGCTGCTCGCAAAGGGAGCGGAGGAAATTCAGCTTGTGAGACTTCGGACTGTAGAGCGTCCGCACCAGCAGGAAGCAATGGTACAGACGCTCGGTAGCCTGATGTAGCACGAACGCAGCTTCGTTCAGGTTACCACTGCTGGCTGCATGTCCCGCCATATCTTTGAAAGCATCAGCGCTAGGGAACCACTTGTTGAAATAGCCCTGCGCTTCGGCTCGCGCGGTATCGGGCGATAGCGCTTCCCCATGCGCCAGCGGATGATCAGGCGCCTCATAGAGCGCGATCCCGTCCCGCACGATCTCGCTGAAGAAGTAGCGGCCGTGCTTGAGCTGCCTGTTCACGTCCGCCAGGCTGTGGACGATGAAGTTCGCCGGCGTCTGCAGGCGCTTCGTGACGGTCACCTCCCTCACAAGGTGATCCTCGGCGGCCGTCCAATATTCCGCCACGTCCGCAAGCTCGTCATGATTGACGATCACGAGCAGGTCGTAATCTGAAAAGTAGCCGCCGACAGGATCCTCCACCCAGTCCCCGCGGGCATAGGAGCCGAACAGGATGACCTTGAGGATCCTGCCCTGCTTGCGGTGCGGCGCCTTCCGGCCGGCGAGCGCGTCCTCGAACTCCTCGAACAGGATCGCGACCACGCGCTCGAGCTCGCGCCTCTTCCGGTCGGGCAAGTGATCGAGATCGGTCTTCATGTTTGGGAGCTTCGCCTCTTCGAGTCCGTCTGCCAAGCGTTTCTAGCCGCCTCCCGCCGACTCTCGCGGCAGCCGGTAACGCATCGTCAGCGACGCCCCCTTTCCTTTGGGCGGACAGGCGACCAGCTCGTCGCCCGCCCTTTGCTCCGCGTACATGGCCTCGCAGCAGGAGGGCATCTGATGGTTCGTGCCGGGATATCCCCCCAGCGAGCGGTGGAGGTCGCCGGCGTTGACCTCCAGCGAGCTCAGCCCCCGCTCCTCGGCGCGCCGAAATCGCGCCCGCAGCTCGTCCAGAAATTCCTGCTTGGTCGGCATGGTCGCGCTCGTCCTCGATCCCGGTCTGACCGCAGCATAGCCGCCGCCATCGTACAGGCCAGCTTCTATTCGATGGCAGGTCCGCCGCGGCTCCTGCCGATGCTCCAGCTGACGCCGCCGCCGCGCATCACGCCGGAGACATTCGCGCCCAGATGCCGCTCGAGCACCGGCCGCCAGGGCACGAGCGTGAAGTTGCGGCCGGCCTCGACCATCGCAAAGCGGCCGCTGGCGAGATCGAGGTGCCGCCGGTACGTGCCCTCGACGCGTTCGCCGGGCCGCAGCTCGAAGAAGGAAAGTCCGGTCTCGTCCGACAATTGAGCGGCGGCGCGAGCGAGGTCCCTGCGCTGGAGGATTGTCTCCAGGTCTGGCCGATAGCGAACCTGATCGCCCTCGAGCCGCGCGAGCTGCTCGGCCAGCAGCCATTGCAGCCGCCGTGCGCGGGCCTCCCGGACCTCCCGCCCGAGCCCGCCGTCGCGGAGCGGCTCGGAAGCACCCGACACCAAGTCCCGGTCGAGCCAGGTCGCGCCCTGCGCCTCGACTTGCTGCTCGAGCGGGAGCGCGGAGAGGATCTCGACGCTTACCGGTCGGCTGCGGCCCTGCCGTGCCTCGAACGCGGCCGCCTTCTCAACATGATCGGGAGCGATAACCCAAGTCCCGTCCGGCAGCCGCTCGGGCTCGCCCACGAGCCGCCGCATCGCCTCCAGCCGGCGCACATGCGCCCGCGCGAACTCGGCCGTCGCCGAGGCATCGTGGCGGAGGTGAAGATCGACATCGTAACGCCCGCCATGAGCGGCGGCGATCTCCGCCACGGTCCGGTCCACGGTACGGGGCCCCGTAGGCTTTGCCGTCACCCGAACGATCGCCCCCTCCGGCAGCGGCGCGAGATCACCGCCCGTTCCGACATCCACATAGTGGCTGCGGCCGTCGAGCCCGTCGAGGATCAGGAAGAGCCGGTCGTTGAGCTCGTCCGCCAGACCTCTCGCCACCAGCCGGCCCACCAGCGGCCTGTCACCTGCCAGCGAGGGATCGAAGATCGCCTGGTCCAGCGGACCTCGCACAAGCGCGCGAGCGGACAGTTCGCGGTGCAGGGTCTTGATGATGTCGCCGCGTTCGCCGATCCGCCGCAGCATCGGCTCGAGGTCATCCGCGATGCGCCAGCGGCCGGGCTCCAGCTCGTCCGCCAGTCCGAGCCGGTCCAGCTTGCGCAGTCGGCCCTGCTGGAGGCTCTGCCGGAACGGGTCGCGCCCGTCCGGCGCGACACGACCCGCGGGATCGGAGCTTCGCACGAGCATCCGGTCGAGGCTCGTGAATCGCTCCTGTTCCACCTCCGCCCGGAGGCGTTCCTGTATCTCGAGATCGGTCCGGGGCCCGAGGTCGAGCTGGACGATCTCCGCGGCTCGCTCGCGCATGCCCGAGGCGATATAGTCGCGGGCGATCACCAGGTCGCTTCCACGATCGTCCCGGCCGCGCACGAGGATATGCGTGTGCGGGTGCCCGGTGTTGAAGTGGTCCACGGCCACCCAGTCGAGCCTCGTCCCGAGATCCTCCTCCACCTGCGCCATCAGCCGGCGCGTCAGCGGCTTCAGCTCGTCATATTGAGCGCCATCCTCGGCCGACACGATGAAGCGGAACTGGTGGCGGTCGCCCTCCGAACGGTCGAGGAAGGCGGCGCCATCCGCCCTGTCGGTGCCGGCGCCATAGAGCGCGCCGCGGTCCCCGTCCCGGGTCACGCCGTCGCGCTTGATATAGCGCAGGTGCGCCCGCGCGGCGGCCGCGCCGCCGCCGGCGAGCCGCGCTATGCGCGATTTGATGACGACGCGCCGCTGGCGGTGGAATGCGAGCCGGTCGCGCGAGCCCAGCACGCGGCTCACCCCGGCGCCGCGCCCCCGACCGGCGCGGGTGGATGCGCTCCCCCCGACATTCGCCTGCCCCGCGCGCGCCGCCGCGCGGAGCACCTGGTGCAGGTACCGCCGGCCGCGCCGGGATCCGCGGGCGCGAAGCTTTCCCAGCCTCGGCTCGAACTCATCCTCGCCGGTCATTCGCCGCCCCCGCCGTTGACGGCGCCTGCGGCGACCCGGCTGCCGGGGGCTGCCCCCCTGCACTGGGCAATCACCCACAAATGGCGCCGCCCGTGCGACTCTGGCGCCACCCGTGAGCGCCGGAAAAGGATGTGCAGACAGAAGCTTGCGCCGGCCTCACAGGAGGCTGGCGCCACTTCTTTTATCTTGCACTCCACGTCTCCCTCCCGATTCACTCCGTACCTCCTGCGCCCCAACCCTACAGGCGCCCCGATCCGAGCAAGCAACCCAGCGACCGCTCCGACCTCTGTCGAGCCAGGCGAGGGCGCCATTCCAAGCCACTCGAGGTCAATTTTGACTGCCTCCCGATGTCTTCAGGGGCACGAAAAGCCCCGCTCCGGGAGCTACCGCAGCGGCGTCTGAAGGCTCGATCGCGGCCTTGGAAAGCGTGAAGAAGAGGCTGGGCCGCGGCGGCTCCTCGAACGTTTCGGCGGGTATTTTCGAGACCGAATTCGCCGTGAAACGTGCCGGCGGAGCCCCGGCCGTAAGCGCCGCGACATATCTTCGAGTCTCGCGCGGAAGCGCGCGGCCGCGGGCAAGATGCTGCTCGTAACGTCCTGGCCCGGCGTTGTAGGCGGCGAACAGTCCGGGGTAGCCGTAGCGGTCGTACATCGCTCGCAGATAGGCCGTTCCGGCCAGGATATTGTCACGCGGATCGTGCGGGTCGGGCCCGAGCCCGTGCGCCGCGGCCATCGCGGCATAAGTGCGCGGCATGACCTGCATGAGCCCCATCGCGCCCGCGTGGCTGGTGATCGGAGCGCCCCCGAGATGCGTCCTGCCGCCGCTTTCGGCGCGCATGACGCGGACGATCCAGTCCTCCGGCACTCCGAAGCGGGCCGAGGCTTCGGCGATCAACGGCCGCCATGGATCGGTTCCAGAGGCAGAGGCCGGAGCACCGGAAGTGCCCGTAGCGAGCACCAACGCGGCGGCCAGGACCTTCAACGGGCCCACAGCAGCACCGCCTTCCCGACGATCTGCCGCGACGACACCGGCCCGAAATAGCGCCCGTCGAACGAAGCCGGATTGCCCCCCATCAAGAGCAGATATTCGCCGGCGAGCAGCCGCTGGCAGCCGGTCCACCAAGGCAT
>DASWMB010000034.1:0-21035 GCA_036399955.1 Allosphingosinicella sp.
CAACGACCGCCGCTACGACTGGTACGGCTATCGCAACCGCTATCGGGACAATTACCGGCTCGGCCGCTATTACGATCCCTATGGCTACGGCTACCGGCGCTTCAGCATCGGCATTCAGATCGGCCGGCCCTTCTATTCGCAGCGCTACTGGATCAGCGATCCGTGGCAGTACCGCCTGCCCCACGCTTATGCGGGCACGCAGTGGGTGCGCTATTACAACGACGTGCTGCTCGTCGACACCTGGACCGGCGAGGTCCTCGACGTGATCCACGACTTCTTCTGGTAGGCGCCCCGGCGCTTCTCCCGAAGGCACTGACGAAAGCCCGGATTTCCCCAGCGGCGGTCCGGGCTTTTGCCTTGCAAGCAGCCTCTCGGCTGGCGCAAGGGAAGCCGTCCTGCCAAGGTGAGGTCCACCCGATGCTCTCCCGCTTCCTGATCCTCCTCCTCCTCGCCCTCGTCGCGCTCGGGGCGCCCGCCGCTGCGCAGACAGCGCCCGAGACGCTGGTCATCCATGCCGGCCGGCTGATCGCCGACGCCTCGCAGCGGCCGCGCGGCCCCTCGACGATACTTGTCGTCGGCGGACGCATCCAGAGCGTCGTCGACGGCCACCAGGCCGCGCCCGCCGGCGCGCGCGTCATCGACCTTTCCGACCGCACCGTCCTTCCCGGCCTCATCGACACCCACGTCCACCTCGCCGGCGATCCCGGCGGCGAGTTCTGGCGCGAGGCGGTCGAATCGGACGAGTGGTGGACGCTGATCGGCGTCAAGAACGCCGTGGTGACCGCCCGCGCCGGCTTCACCACCGTGCGCGACCTCGGCTCGCCGCAGCAGGTCGGCTTCGCATTGAGCCGCGGCGAGCGCGAGGGGATCATCGTCGGACCGCGCGTCGTCTCGGCCGGTCCGCCGATCTCGATCATCGGCGGCCATGGCGACGTCACCGGCTTCCGCCCCGAGGTCGTCGAGGCGCTGTCGGCGGACAACACCTGCACCGGCCCGCAGGAATGCGCCGCGCGCGTCCGTCAGCTCGCCCGGCTCGGCGCGCAGGTGATCAAGTTCACCGCCACCGGCGGCGTCCTCTCGCAGCAGGCGCGCGGCCTCGAGGCGCACTTCACCGACGAGGAGATGCGCGCGATCGTCACCACCGCCCACTCGCTCGGGCTCAAGGTCGCCGCCCACGCCCATGGCGCCCGCGGCATCGAGGCCGCCGCCCGCGCCGGCGTCGATTCGATCGAGCACGGCACCTTCGCCGATGCGCGCGCCATCCAGGCGATGCGTGCCTCGGGCAGCGTCATGGTGCCGACGATGATGGCGCTGGTCGGCGTGCGCGAAGGGCTCGGCCGCGGCATCTACACGCCGGTCGTGGAGACCAAGATCCGCGAGACGGTCGAGCATCTCGGCCGCGCCGCCCGGGCGGCCCGCGCGGCCGGCGTTCCGGTGATCTTCGGCACCGATGCCGGCGTCTTCCCGCACGGCCGCAACGCCGAGGAGTTCCACATGCTGGTCGAGCTCGTCGGCATGACCCCGGCCGAAGCGATCGCCTCGGCGACGACCGGCGCCGCGCGCCTGCTCGGGCTCGAGAACGAGACCGGCCGGATCGCGCCCGGCCTTTCGGCCGACATCATCGCGGTCGAGGGCGATCCGCTCCAGGACGTGCGGCGGCTCGAGCGGGTCTCGTTCGTGATGGTCCGCGGCCGCACGGTCCGGTGAGCATCGCCTCGTGAGCATGGCACCCGACGAATACCGCGCCGCCGTCGGCGCCTATGTCCGCAACCGGCTCGCGCGCACGCCGAACGCCTTCCGGCTGCCGGTGCGCGAGGCCGACATGTTCGTCGTCCGCGATTTCCTGACGCCGGAGGAATGCCAGGGGCTGATCGAGCGGATCGATTCGAACCGGCAGCCGTCCGGCGTCCTGTCCGACACGCCCGATCCCGGGTTCAGGACCAGCGAGAGCAGCAATCTCGACAGGACCGATCCGCTCGTCGCCTCGGTCGAGGCGAAGATCAACGCCGTGCTCGGCCTTCAGCCCGAGCATGGCGAGACGGTGCAGGGCCAGCGCTACGCGGTCGGCCAGGAGTTCAGGGCGCATCACGATTTCTTCTACACCGATCAGGGCTATTACCGCACCGAAGCGACCATCGGCGGCCAGCGCACCTGGACGGCGATGATGTTCCTGAACGAGCCGGAGGGCGGCGGACAGACCTACTTTCCCGAGGTCGACATCAGGATCACGCCGCGCGCCGGCAACCTCTTCACCTGGAACAACATGGACGAGCTGGGCGCGCCCAACCGCTTCACGCTCCACCAGGGCTGCCCGGTGACGGCCGGGGTCAAGTACATCATCACCAAATGGTATCGCGAGCGGCCGTGGGGGGTCCGGCCGGACGACGAACCGATCGTAGTGCGGCCCCGCCGCCGCTAGCCAAGGACGACCCATGAATTCGAAGACCGCTTTCCTCGCAGCCGCAGCCTGCGCGCTCGTCCTCGCCGCCTGCGCGACCCCGGCGAGCGATCCCGCCGCCGCGCCGGCGGCCCCGATCCCGCCGCTGCCCTTCGACCCCCTCCCGGCGCAGCCCGCCGCCGAGCGGCTGCGCGCGCTCTTCGCCGGGAGCGACGAGGCACTGCTGCGCCGGATCCCGCTCGCCGCCCTCTACCGCGGAGACCTTCGCTATGCCGCCGAATATGGCGACTATATCAGCGCGGCCTTCTTCGAGCGGGAGCGGGCCGCGCAGCAGGCGGAGCTCGATGCACTCCTCGCCATCGACCGGGCGACGCTGAACCCGACCGACCAGCTCGCCTACGACGTCTTTCGCCGCGACAAGGAGATGGCGCTGCGGGGGCTAGCGCCGGAGATGCTGGCGCTGACCGCGGTCCGGCCGATCGACCATTTCAACGGCTTCCACACCGGCTTCGCGGATCTCAGCTCCGGCCGCGGCGCGGCGCCGTTCCGCACCGTCGAGGACTATGAGAACAGCCTCCGGCGCACGACGGGCTTCGTCGGCCAGATCGACCTCGCCATCGCCCGCTTCCGCGAAGGCATGGCGAGCGGCGTCACCCAGCCGAAGCTGGTCGTCGGCAACGTCATCGGCCAGCTCGACACGATGCTCGAGCAAGGCGTCGAAGGGTCGACCTTCTACCTGCCGGTCCAGACCTTCCCGGACACCGTCCCCGAGGCGGAGCGCGAGCGGCTCCGCACCGCCTACCGGCAGGCGATCACCAGCGAGATCCGGCCCGCCTTCACCCGCCTGCGCGACTTCCTCAGGAACGAATATCTCCCCGTCGCGCGCGAAACGGTCGGCCTCTCGCAGATGCCGGGCGGGCCGCGGCTCTACGCGCACCTCATCGAGGATTCGACGACGCTGCCGCTCACGGCCGATCACATCCACCAGCTCGGCCTCACCGAAGTCGCCCGCATCCGCGGCGAGATGGATGCGATTCGGCAGGAGGTCGGCTTCCGCGGCGACCTCCAGGCCTTCTTCGAGCACATCCGCACCGACCCCCGCTTCAAGCCGAGCTCCGCCGAGCAGCTCGCCGAAGGCTATCGCGGCATCGGCCGGCGCGTCGACCAGCGCATCGCCAGCCTCTTCCGCAACCTTCCCGAGGCGGCGCTCGAGATCCGCCCCGTCCCCACCTTCCTCGAGCGCAACCAGGCCGGCGCCTACTACCAGCAGGGGACGCCGGACGGCTCCCGCCCCGGCGTCTTCTACTTCAACACCTACGACCTTCCCTCGCGGACGACGCCGGGAATGGAGACGCTCTACCTCCACGAGGCGGTGCCCGGGCACCATTTCCAGATCAGCCTCGCCCAGGAGAACGAGGCCCTGCCGAACTTCATGCGCTTCGGCGGCAACACGGCGTTCGTCGAAGGGTGGGCGCTCTACGCCGAGAAGCTCGGGCCGGAGCTCGGCCTCTTCACCGACCCTTACGCCCGCTACGGCCATCTCGACGACGAGATGCTGCGCGCGATGCGGCTGGTCGTCGATACCGGCATCCACGCCATGGGCTGGGGCCGCGACCGCGCGATCCAGTACATGCTCGCCAACAGCGCGATGGGGCGGACCGACGCGACCTCGGAGGTCGAGCGCTACATCGCCATTCCCGGCCAGGCGCTCGCCTACAAGATCGGGCAATTGAAGATCCTCGAGCTTCGCGCCCGCGCCCGGGAAGCGCTGGGGCCGCGCTTCGACATCCGCGACTTCCACGAGCAGGTTCTCGGCACCGGCGCGCTTCCGCTGACCATCCTCGAGCGCAAGATCGACGCCTGGATCGCCGCACGCCGCGCCGGCTGAGCACCCTCTTCGGAAAAAAGCCGCGCCGCCGTCGCGGAAATGACGGCGGCGCGGCAAGTCGGATGCGGAAACATCCACCGATCCGAAAGGGAGGACCGGCGCCCGCCGAACGCACCGGGTCCCGTGAGGTTTCAGCCGCGGTCAGCCGGAGATGTCGCGCTCGTCGAGCGGCACGGCGCGGCTGTTCTTGATCTCGCGCTTGACGAAGCTGGTCTCGTAGCGGCGGACGGCCGGATCGGAGCCGAAGACGCGGTCGGCGAACGCGTTGAATGCGGGCATGTCGCGCGTCACGACGACGGCGAGCAGGTCTATCGTCCCTGCCGTCTCGAAGCAGAGCTGAACCTCGGGCAGGTCCCTCAGCCGAGTCCGCAGCCGGGCGATGACGCCGTCCTCCGCATGCTCCTGGAGCTGGACGTGGACAACGGCTCGCAGGCGGCGCTCGATCAGCGCCGGCGAGAGCACCGCCACGTCCTGCGCGATCAGCCCCTGCTCGCGCAGCCGCCGCAGGCGACGCGTGATCGCCGAAGGCGAGAGCGGGACGGAGGCGGCGAGCGTCTCCGCCGTGGCGAGGTTGTCCGCCTGAAGAAGGTTGAGCAGCGCGATGTCGAAGCGGTCGAGCGGCTTGCCGATCTTCTGCACCTGCCAGTCCCCACCTGCATGTTTCATGCGCCGAAGCCGCCGAACATTCGCGCAAAAACCGCGGCGCCGGAGGCAAGATGGAGCTGAACATAGTGGGAAAATCCGGGAGAGTAACCTCGTGCCGAAACTGATCGCCTGCGCCGCCGCCGCCGCGCTCGCCGCCTCCGCCCTCGCCGCGCAGCCGGGCGGCACCCCCGCCGCCGCTCCCGCGGCCCCCGAGGCCGCGCCGCGGCCCGAGCTCGACAGCCCGGTCACGCCCGAGGAGGCGCGGGGCGCGGCGCTGCGGCTCGCGGAGATCCTGCAGGAAAACTATGCCGATCCCGCCGTCGGAGCCCGCTACGCCGCGGCGCTCCGGGCGAAGGCGGGCCGGGGCGGCTATGACGCTGCGGGCACGCGCAGGACGCTGGCGACGGCGCTGACCGAGGACCTGCGCATCGTCGCCGAGGACAGGCACCTTCGCGTCGGCCCGGCGCCCGCCGGCGCCCAACTCGGCGGCGGCCCGGGCGCGCGCCCCGGCCGGATGCCGGGAATGCCGCAGCCGGTCGAGGCGACGCGGTGGCTGGCGCCCGGCATCGCTTTTGTCCGCCTCAATGTCTTCCCGGGGGACCGGGAAACCGTCGAGGCCGCGCGGCGCTTCATGGCGGACCATGCCGAAGCGCGCACGATCATCTTCGACCTGCGCACCCATCGCGGTGGCGGCCTTGCCGAAATGGATGCGATCTTCCCCTTCCTCTACGAGCGGCCGACGCGCCTCCTCGTCATGGACACGCGCGGCAGCGTCGAGCGCGGCCGCGGCGCCCCGACGGGGGAGAGCCCGACGCTGCGCACCGTTCCCGCCGAGGGCGACATCGTCCGCCGCGAGCATGTCGTCGAGCCCCATGCGGCCGAGCGGCGCCTGTTCGACGCCGAGGTGATCGTCCTCACCTCGCAGATGACCTTCTCGGCCGCCGAGCATTTCACCCTGGCGCTGCGCCGCACCGGCCGCGCGACGCTGATCGGCGAGCCGACCGGCGGCGGCGGCAATTATGGCGGCTTCCGCGCCATCGGCGCCGGCGTCGGCGCCTTCGTGCCGGTCGGCACCACCCGCGACCCGGAGACCGGCGCGCGCTGGGAAGGGAACGGAATCGAGCCGCACGTTCGCGTCCCGGCCGAGCAGGCACTGGTCGAGGCGCTGGTGCGGAGCGGCGTCGGCCGCGCCGAGGCGGAGCGTCTCTCTGCGCAGGTCGCGCCCACCGGACCGATGCGGCGCCCGCGCCCGGCAAGCTGATCAGGCGGGATGTTCAGGCAGGCGGGCGCTCCAGCGCCTCGGCGATCAGCCGGCGGCTGTTCTCGATGCCATAGAGCGCGAAGAAGCTTCCCATGCGCGGCCCCTGCTCGCTGCCGAGCAGGGTCTCGTACAGCGCCTTGAACCAGTCGCGCAGGCGCTCCTTGCCGTAGCGGGCCTTGCCGATCTCGTAGACATGGTTCTGGAGGACGACCGCAGGGTCCTCGCCGCCACCGTCGGAGCCGTCATGGGCGGCGAGGACCGCGTCGAGCTCGCGCAGCGCCTCGGCCTCCTCCGCCGTCGGCGCCCGCCGGCGCAGCGAGGGCGCGACGAAGCGGCTGCCATATTCCACCGCATAGCCGACCAGCCGGTCGAGCCCCGGGTCGTTCTCGGGGCTGAGCTCCGGCTTGTAGCGGTGGAGGAAGCTCCAGATCGTCTCGCGGTCGCCGACACCCGGCAGGCTCGCGATGTTGAGGAGGAGCGCGAAGCTGACCGGCAGCGTCACCTCCGGCACGTCGCCGGCATGGACGTGGTGGACCGGATTGCCGAGCCTTTTGTCCCATTCCTGCCCCGGATAGGCGGCGAGGAACTGGTAATATTCGTCCACCGCCCTCGGGATGATCCCGAAGGAGAGCTGCTTCGCCTTCCTCGGCTCCCGGTAGATGTAGAAAGCGAGGCTCTCGCGCGGCGCGTAGCTCAGCCACTCGTCGATGGTGACGCCGTTGCCGCGGGTCTTCGAGATCTTCTCGCCGTTCTCGTCGAGGAACAGCTCGTAGTTGAAGCCCTCCGGCGGGCGGCCGCCGAGGATCCGGACGATCTTCGAGCTCTGCACGACCGAATCGATGAGGTCCTTGCCCGCCATCTCATAGTCGACGCCGAGCGCGTACCAGCGCAGCGCCCAGTCGACCTTCCACTGCAGCTTGGCGCCGCCGGAGAGGATCGACTGCTCGACGGTCTCGCCGGTCTCCGGCTCGACGTATCGGACCAGCCCCGCCTCGCCGGCCACGACCTCGACCGGCACCTGCAGCACCCTGCCGTTCACCCGGCTGATCGGCAGCACCGGCGAATAGGTCTTCCGCCGCTCTTCCCTGAGCGTCGGCAGCATCACGTCCAGGATCTCGTCGTAGCGGCGCAGCACCTGGCGCAGCGCCTCGTCGAAGCGGCCGGTGCCGTAGCAGTCGCTGGAGGCGAGGAACTCATAGTCGAAGCCGAAGCCGTCGAGGAACTGGCGGAGCATGTTGTTGTTGTGCGCGGCGAAGCTCGCATGGCCGCAGCCATAGGGATCGGGGACGCGGGAGAGCGGCTGGTCGAGATGATCGTGCATCATCTCCTGGTGCGGCACCCCCGGCGGCACCTTCCTCATCCCGTCCATGTCGTCGGAAAAGGCGATCAGCCGGCTCGGCCAGCCGGTCATCTCGGTGAGCGCCCGGCGCACCATCAGCGTCCGCGCCACCTCCTGGAAGGTGCCGAGATGCGGCAGCCCGCTCGGGCCGTAGCCGGTCTCGAAGACGATGCCCCGCTCGGCCGGGCCTTCGGGATAGCGCTTCAGGAGCTTCCTCGCCTCCTCGTAAGGCCAGGCCTTCGAGACGAGGGCGGCCTCGCGCAGCGGGGCGGGGATTTCGGCGGCGGACATGCGGGCTCCATCGCCCGTTCGCCCCGCTCGCGCAAGCTAGCGCTCCTCCAGCGCTCTACTGTTGCCGTTTCGTTCGCGGCGAGTAGAAGCAGGCGATGGCCGCTCTTCCCTTCCCCGCGCTCCACGCCACCCATGGCGGCATCTGGCTGTCGCTGCCCGACGGCTCTACGCACGGGCTCAGCCGCGGCGAGGCGATCGCGCGCGCGGCCGAAACGCCGCTGATCATGCTCAACGCCCCGCTGGTCGGCCAGCGGCTCGGCTATCCGGAGATTTCAGGCCTCGACCTCCTCGAGCTGTTCGCCTTCGTCCATCCCGCCCGCTTCGCCGTGCCGACGCCCAGCGGTCTGGCGCATGCCCTCGGCCTTCCCGCGCCCGCGGGCGATACCGAGGCCGCCGCGTTCCTGCGCGAGGCGGCCGGCGCGCTGCTCTCCACGCTCGAAGGCGACTGGCCGGAGCGGGAGGGCGCCTGGGCCTCGGCGCAGGCGCTGTGGCGGCTGCGCTGGCCGTGGGCGGCGGCGGTCGGGCAGCGCCTCGCCAGGCCGCAGCGGGACGAGCCCTGGCTCTTCTCGCGCCTCGAAGAATGGGAGGAGGCGCCGCCGCGGCCGCAGCCCAGGACGACGAGCATCGGCGAAGCGGAGGCGCTGGACCGGCTCGCCCGGCTCGTCGGCGACGGCGCCGAGCCGCGCGAGGGGCAGCGCGATTATTGCGGATCGATCGCCCGCGCATTTTCGCCGCGGCGCGCCGAGGGCGAGCCGAACCTGATCCTCGCCGAGGCGGGGACGGGGATCGGCAAGACCCTCGGCTATCTCGCCCCCGCCTCGCTCTGGGCGGAGAAAGCGGACGGCGCCGTCTGGGTCTCGACCTACACCAAGGCGCTGCAGCGCCAACTCGACCGCGAGAGCGGCCGCCTCTTCCCGGATGCCGCGGCGCGCAAGGAAAAGGTCGTCATCCGCAAGGGGCGGGAGAACTATCTCTGCCTGCTCAACCTGGAGGACGCGCTCCAGGGCGGCTTCGCCGGCCGCGCCGCGATCCTCGCCCAGCTCGTCGCCCGCTGGGCCGGCTATACGCGCGACGGCGACATGGTCGGCGGCGACCTGCCCGGCTGGCTCGTCAGCCTCTTCCGCCGCACCGGGGCGACCGCGCTCACCGACCAGCGCGGCGAGTGCGTCTATGCCGGCTGCCCGCACTATCGGAAATGCTTCATCGAGCGCTCGGCCCGGGCGAGCGCGAAGGCCGACCTCGTCATCGCCAACCATGCTTTGGTGATGGTGAACGCCGCCCGCGGCCGCGACGGCGGCAACCCGCCGACGCGCTTCGTCTTCGACGAGGGCCATCACCTGTTCGACGCCGCCGATTCGACCTTCGCGACGGCGCTGACGGGGCGCGAGCTGATCGAGCTCCGGCGCTGGATCGTCGGGCCCGAAGGCAAGTCGCGCGGCCGCCGGCGCGGCCTTTCGGCGCGGCTGATGGACGTCGCCTCCTATGACGAGGGCGGCGCCGCCGCCCTAGAGGCGGCGGTGCAGATGGCGGGCGCGCTGCCCAGCGACCAGTGGCTGCAGCGGATCGGCGAAGGCATGCCTTTCGGTCCGCTCGAAAAGCTGCTCGCGGCCGTACGCGGCTCCGTCTACGCCCGAGCGACCGCCCAGGACGCCGGCTACGGGCTCGAGACCGAGATGGCCGAGCTCGACCCGCAGCTGATCGAGGCGGCCGCCCCCGCGCTCGAGGCGCTGGAGCATCTCCATCGCCCGCTGGTCGCGCTCGGCCGTCGCCTGGAGGCGGTGATCGAAGACGCGCCCGACTGGCTCGACGCCCAGGCCCGCGCCCGCGTCGAAGGCGCGCTCGGCGGTCTCGGCTGGCGGGCGCAGGCGCTGCAGGGATGGATCGCGCTCGCGGCGCGGATCGGCGGCCCGGCGGACCCCGATTTCGTCGACTGGCTCGCGGTCGAGCGGGTGGACGGCCGCGAATACGACATCGGCCTCCATCGCCGCTGGCTCGATCCGACGCGTCCGCTCGCGGAGATCGTGCTGAAGCCCGCGCACGGCGTCGTCGTCACCTCGGCGACTTTGCGCGGCGGCGACGACTGGGCCGCCGCCGAAGCCAAGACCGGCGCCGCCCATCTCGGCCGACCCGCCGACCGCTTCGCCGCCGCCAGCCCGTTCGACTATGCCGGGCAGAGCGAGGTGCTGATCGTCACCGATGTGAAGCGCGGCGATCTGCCCAGCCTCGCCGGCGCCTATGCGCGGCTGATCGAGGCGGCGGGCGGCGGCACGCTCGGCCTGTTCACCGCCATCCAGCGCCTCAAGGCCGTCCACGCGCGGATCGCCGACCGGCTCGCGCGCGCCGGCCTGCCGCTCTACGCCCAGCATGTCGATCCGATCGACACCGGCACCCTGGTCGACATCTTCCGCGACGATCCGCGCGCCTCGCTCATCGGCACCGACGCGCTGCGCGACGGCGTCGACGTCCCCGGCCATTCGCTGCGCCTCGTCGTGATGGAAGGCGTGCCATGGCCGCGGCCGACCGTGCTCCACGCGGCGCGGCGGGCGGCCAATGGCGGCACCCTTTATGACGACCGGGTGGTCCGCGGCCGCCTCGCCCAGGCGTTCGGCCGCCTCATCCGGAGGAGCGGCGACCGCGGCACGTTCGTCCTTCTCTCCTCGGCGACGCCGTCGCGCCTGCTCGCCGCCTTTCCACCGGGTGTCGCGATCCGGCGGCTGCCGCTGGTCGAAGCCGTCGAGCGGGTGCGGGCGCGGCTTTCCAGCGAGGAAGGATTCGGGCATCACGCCCCGCTGCGCACTCCCGTGGAAGGGGCCGAATGAAGATTCTGACTTTGCTCCGGCACGCAAAGTCCACTTGGGACGATCCGGTCGCGCGCGATTTCGACCGTCCGCTCAACCGCCGCGGCCGCAAGGCGGCGCGCGCGATCGGCGCCGAGATGCGGCGGCTGGGTCTGGAGTTCGACGCCGCCGTCGCCTCGCCCGCCGTTCGCGTCATCGAGACGCTGGAGGAGGTGGAGCAGGGCTATGGCCGCCCGCTCGGGCCCACGTTCGACCGGCGGGTCTACCTCGCGGAGCCGGAGACGCTGCTCGACCTCGTCCGCGCCGCCGACGACTCGGCCGGGCGCCTGCTCCTCGTCGGCCACAATCCGGGCCTCGAAAGCCTCGCCATGGAGCTCGACGCCGGCACCGGCCTCCGCGACGAGGTCGCACTGAAATACCCCACCGCCACCCTCGCCGAGATCGCTCTCCCCGCGACAAGCTGGCGCGACGTCGCCCCCGGCACCGGCCGCATCGCCCGCTTCATCCGACCAAGGGACCTCGATCCCGAGCTCGGCCCCGACGAGGATACATATTGAAGCCTCATCCTCCCCGGGACGGGGAGGGGGACCATGCGAAGCATGGTGGAGGGGGCCCACCGCCGCGCCAGCTCGCTTCGCTCGCCACCCCTCCACCGCACTTCGTGCGTGTTGCAGCGAGATCCTGTCCCCCGGACAGGATCTTGGACTGCCGGGGGCAGTCCAAAGCTGCAACACCCTCCCCGTTCCGGGGAGGACCTAGCTGCCCGAATCCTCGAGCGCCTCGGAGAGGGTGCGGCGGATCGCGCGGAGTTGCTCGGCTGGGAGCGCGCGGCCGGAGGCAGACGAGGGCGCCGCTGCCGGTGCACCCGCTCCGTCGGCCCCATCGGCCCCGTCCCCGCCGCGACCCGCGAGGAGCTGCTGGACGCCGCGGATGGTGTAGCCCTCCTCGTTGAGGAGGCGGTGGATCCGCCGGGCGAGGGCGCAGTCGGCCGGGCGGTAGTAGCGGCGGTTGCCCGCGCGCTGCAGCGGCTTCAATTGCGGGAAACGGGTTTCCCAGTAGCGCAGGATGTGCTGGGGGACGCCGAGATCGGCGGCAAGCTCGCCGATCGTCCGGAAAGCCTGCTCGCTCTTGCGGCTGGCTTCAGCGGGGGGCACGGGCCTGCCCTAGTCCCCGGCGATCCGCTCGCGCATGATCTGGCTGGCGCGGAAGGTGAGGACGCGGCGCGGCGCGATCGGCACTTCGACGCCGGTCTTCGGATTGCGCCCGACGCGCTCGCCCTTGTCGCGAAGGATGAAGCTGCCGAAGCCGGAGATCTTCACATTCTGCCCTTCGGAGAGGGCATGGCACATGTGATGAAGGGTGCGCTCGACGATGTTCGCCGATTCGGCACGCGACAGGCCGATCTCGTTGTGCACGGTGTCGGCGAGATCCGCCCGCGTCAAAGTCCCGGCGTCGGGCCGCCTGATCGTCCCTGCGTCAGCCATCGGTTTTCGTCCTTTCCCCCCCGGAAGGCGTCAAGTCTAGTCGAGCTTGCTTGTGAGCGCAATCGCCCATTGCGGCAAGGTCTTAGTAGCGAACGACCGCTGCGCCCCAGGTGAAGCCGCCGCCCATCGCTTCGAGCACGATGAGGTCGCCCTTCTTGATGCGGCCGTCCCTCACCGCCGTGTCCAGCGCCAGCGGCACCGAGGCGGCGGACGTGTTCGCATGCTGGTCGACGGTCACGATCACGCGGTTGGGATCGAGGCCGAGCTTCTTGGCCGTCGCATCGAGGATCCGCTTGTTGGCCTGGTGCGGCACCACCCAGTCGACCTCGTCGGCATGGTGGCCGGCGGCCTCCAGCGTTTCGGTGAGCACGTCGGCGAGGTTGGTGACGGCGTGGCGGAAGACCTCCTTGCCCTTCATCCTGAGCTTCCCGACGGTGCCGGTGGTCGAGACGCCGCCGTCGACGAAGAGGAGATCGTTGTGGCGCCCGTCGGCGTGCAGCTTGGTTGCGAGCACGCCCTGGTCGCCCGTCTCCTCGGCCTTGAGGAGGAGCGCGCCGGCGCCGTCGCCGAACAGGACGCAGGTCGCCCGGTCCTCCCAGTCGAGGATGCGGCTGAACGTTTCCGAGCCGATCACGAGCGCGTAATCGGCCATACCGCCCTTCAACATATTGTCGGCCACCGACAGCGCGTAGAGGAAGCCGGTGCAGACCGCCGCCACGTCGAAGGCGATGCAATCGTCGATGCCGAGCGCGGTCTGGACGCGGGTCGCCGAGGCGGGGAAGGTCTGGTCTGGCGTCGCCGTCGCAAGGACGATGAGGCCGACCTCGTCCGGGCGCACTCCGGCCGCTTCGAGCGCCTTCTTCGCCGCCTCGGTGGCGAGCGTTGCCGTCGTCTCGCCGTCGCCCGCGATATGGCGCGCCTCGATGCCGGTGCGCTCGAGGATCCACTCATGGGTGGTGTCGACGCCCCGCTCGGCGAGCTGGGCGTTGGTGACGCGGTTCGGCGGCAGCGCCGAGCCGGTACCGACGATGACCGAGCGGCGCGTCATTTCGCCGCCGCCGGCAGCGCCTGGGCGGAGATGGTGTCGAGATCCTCGGCGATCTTCCGCGTGAGGTCCTCGCGCACCATCCGCGCGGCGACGCCGATCGCGTTCGCGACGCCTTTCTCGTTGGCGCTGCCGTGGCTCTTCACGACGAGGCCGTTCAAGCCGAGGAAGACCGCGCCATTGTGGTTGTTCGGGTCGAGATGGTCGCGCATCAGGCGGGCGGCCGAGCGCGAGATGATGTAGCCGAGCTTCGAGCGCAGCGAGCTTGCGAAGGCCCGGCGCAGCAGGTCGCCGACGAATCGCGCCGTCCCCTCGAGCGACTTGAGGGCGATGTTGCCCGAAAAGCCGTCGGTGACGACGACGTCGACGTCGCCGCGGCTGATCTTGTCGCCTTCGATGAACCCTTCGAACAGCATGCCCGGATTGTCGGCGGCGCGCAGGATCGCCGCCGCTTCCCGCAATTCGTCGGTCCCCTTCAGCTCCTCGGTGCCGATGTTGAGGAGCTTGACACGCGGCCGCTCGACGTCGAGCGCGACCCGGGAATAGGCTGCGCCCATCACCGCGAACTGGACGAGGTTGCGCGCGTCGGATTCGGTGTTGGCGCCGAGATCGAGCATGACGAGGTCGTTCTCGCCCAGCGTCGGGAGGAGCGCGGCCAGCGCCGGCCGGTCGATGCCCGGCATCGTGCGAAGCGCGAGCTTGGACATGGCCATCAGCGCGCCGGTATTGCCGGCGGAGACGGCGGCATGAGCCTCGCCGGACTTCACCGCCGCAATCATCTGTCCCATCGACGTGGTCTTGGCGCGGCGGATCGCCTGGCTCGGCTTGTCCTCGGCCGCGATCACGTCAGGCGTATGGGCGACTTCGCAGGCGCCGGCGAATTGCGGGAAGCGCTGCAGCTCGCGCCGGATCGCCGCTTCGTCGCCGAACAGGATGAAACGCAGGTCGGAGCGCTGCCTGTGCGCGAGCGCGGCGCCGGCGATCATCACCGCCGGGCCGGTATCGCCTCCCATCGCGTCGATTGCGATCCGGGGCGCGGTCGCCAAGCTGCGTTCTCCTCCGGTGTCGTCCGAAGCGTCTTACGCCTCGACCGGCAGGATTTCACGCCCGTTATAGTGGCCGCAGGCGACGCACAGATTGTGCGGCAGCCGAAGCTCGCCGCAATTCGGGCACTCCTGGAAGTTGACCGGCTTCAGCGCGTGGTGGCTGCGCCGCATGTTGCGCTTCGAGGGCGACGTTTTTCTTTTGGGGACGGCCATCCTGGCACCTGTTCCGTTTCTTCTAGGGTCGCGAATGTGGCGAGCGCGGTGCCGGAAGTCGGCGACCAGGACGGCCGCAGGCCCGGCGGCCGGGATACTCGCGTGAGCGTTGGGCGCTATAGCGATTTCCGCCGCGGTTGCAAGCGCCTGCTCCCCGTGCGAGCAGGGCGCTCAGAAGAGGGGAACGCTCATGATCCTGCCGATCACGCTCACCATCGCCGCCGCCGCCGCTCTCCTCCACATCTGGCTGAGCGTTCGCGTCAGCCACGTGCGGCGCCTCCACCGCGTCTCGATCGGCGACGAAGGCAACAAGGCGGTGGCGACGCGGATGCGCGCGCACGGCAATTTCGCCGAGAACACGCCGATCTTCCTCATCCTCCTCGCCTTGATCGAGCATGGCATCGGCAGCGAGATGTGGCTGTGGATCGTCGCCGTGGTCTACATCCTCTCGCGCCTGCTCCACGCCTTCGGCATGGACCGGCCGGCGCCGAACTGGATGCGGATCGGCGGCGTTTCGCTGAGCTGGCTCGTCCTCCTCGGCCTCGCCGGCTACGCGCTCTTCCTGTCTTATTCCGAGCAGTCGAACCGCCGCGCCGTCCAGGCGCCGCAGCTGCACAGCGCCGAGGCGCCGCGCGTTTAGGCCCCCGCCAGAACGCGGTCGCCGACGAACGGGTTGGTCTGCCGCTCCCGCCCGAAGCTGCTCATCGGGCCGTGCCCGGGGACGAAGGCGGTATCGTCGCCCAGCGGCCAGAGCTTGGTCGTGATCGCGTCCAGGAGGTCCTGGTGGTTGCCCATCGGGAAGTCCGTCCGGCCGATCGAGCCCTGGAAGAGGACGTCGCCGACGATCGCCAGGCGCGAGGGCGGGTGGTGGAAGACGACGTGGCCGGGCGTATGGCCCGGGCAGTGATAGACGTCGAAGACGAGCTCGCCGACGCTGACCCGGTCCCCGTCGACGAGCCAGCGGTCGGGCTCGAACACCTTGGCCGCAATCCCGTAGGAGCGCCCGTCGTCCTCCAGCCGCGCGATCCAGAAGCGGTCGTCCTCGTGCGGCCCCTCGATCGGCACGCCGAGCTCCTTCGCGAGGATCCCGGCCGATCCGCAATGGTCGATATGGCCGTGGGTGAGGAGGATCTTCTCGATCGTCACGCCTTGGCTCTTCGCCGCCGCCTTCAGCCGGTCGATGTCGCCGCCCGGATCGGTGAAGGCGCCGCGCATCGTCTTCGTGCACCAGACGAGGCAGCAATTCTGCTGGAGCGGCGTCACCGGGATGATCGCGGCCTTCATCGGGGGGTTGTTCATGGCGCGGGAGATGGCGGGCCGCTGCCGCTTATGCAAGCGGCGGCTCTGCGCTAGGGTGAAGCGATGCGCGTCCTGCTGACACTGCTTCTCGCCTTCTTGACCGCGGCCGCGATCCCTGAGGAAGAGCTCGACGTCCCGTACGTCCCGACGCCGGCGGAGGCGGTCGAGCGGATGCTGGACATGGCCGAGGTCGGCCCGTCCGACCATCTCATCGACCTCGGCTCGGGCGACGGCCGAATCGCGGTCGCCGCCGCCCGCCGGGGCGCCCGCGCGCTCGGCGTCGACATCGATCCCGATCGCATCGGCGAAGCCGCCGCCGCCGCCCGCCTCGCCGGGCTCGAGACCCGCGCCCGCTTCCGCCGCCAGGACCTGTTCGAGACGCCGCTGCGCGAGGCGAGCGTCGTCTCGATGTACCTCCTTCCCGACATCAACCTGCGCCTGCGCCCGCGCCTCCTCACGGAGCTGCGCCCCGGCGCCCGCGTCGTCAGCCACAATTTCGACATGGGCGACTGGCGCCCGGACGCGGTGGCCGAAGTCGGCGCCTCGCGCCTCTATCTCTGGGTCGTCCCGGCCGTTGCCGGCGGTTCCTGGTCGCTCCGCCTTGCCGACGGCACCATCCTCCCGCTCGAGCTCGAGCAGCGCTTCCAGGAGGTGACCGGTTCGCTCGGCGGTGCCGCCGTAAGCGACACGCGCCTGCGCGGCACCAGCCTCCGCTTCGCCGCCGCCGGCCGCACCTTTCAGGGCGTGGTGGGCGACGCCGCGATCGAGCCCGACCCCGCTGCGCCCGCGGGCGCCGAACGGTCGTGGATCGCCACGCGGGTGAACTGAGTCCGTCCGTCTGCCGGCTAGCGGGCTTCTCCCACGATCCGCTCCGCCTCGGCGAAGAGCGCCGGGTCGACCACGGCGCCGGACGCCGCCGCATTCTCCTCGACCTGCTCGGGCCGCGAGGCGCCGATGATCGCCGAGGCGACGTTCGGCTCGCGCAGCACCCAGGCGAGCGCGAATTGCGACAGCGTCAGCCCCGCTTCCGCCGCCAGTGGCTTCAGCCGCTGCACCGCCTCGAGCAGATCGCGCTTCATCAGCCGGTCCATGAAGCCGCCCATCTCCTCGCTGGTCGCCCGCGTGCCCGGCGGCGGCGGCGCGTCCGGATCGTATTTGCCGGTGAGCACCCCTTGCGCGAGCGGCGACCAGACGATCTGGGAGATGCCGTTGCCCGCACAGAGCGGGATCACCTCCTCCTCCGGCTCCCGCCAGACGAGGGAATATTGCGGCTGCGACGATACGAACTTCGTCACGCCCGTCATCTCGGCCGCCGCCCGGATGCGCTCCGCCGGCCATTCCGAGAAGCCGAGCCAGCGCACCTTCCCGCTCTCGACGGCGCGGGTCAGCGCCTCCATCGTCTCCTCGAGCGGCGTCTCCCAATCGTAGCGGTGGCACTGGTAGAGATCGACATAGTCGGTCCTGAGCCGCCGCAGCGATGCATCGAGCTGCTTTTCCACCTGCGCGCGCGAAAGGCCGCGGTCCTCGCTCGTCATCGGGAAGAAGAGCTTGGTCGCGAGCACATAGGAGTCCCGTGGCCGCCCGCTCAGCGCCTCCCCCAGAAACGTCTCCGCCGCCCCGCGCCCGTAGATGTTGGCCGTGTCGATGAAGTTGATCCCCACCTCGAAGGCCCGATCGAGGCACGCCCGCGCCCGGTCCGCCTCGACCCCGACGCCATAGGTCAGCCACGACCCCAGCGAGATTTCCGAAACCCGAAGATCGCTCGCGCCGAGCTGACGGTACTGCATGTCGTAAATCTCCAAACAGGCGTGACACCGCGCGGCGCCTTCAACGATAACGGGAGTGGGTTTCGCCGACTGCAGTGACCCGCTACCCCAACATCATGCTTAAACAGCTGATCACTTGGCTCAGTTCGACGCCTCCAGCACCTGATGGTGCCGATGAGAAGGATTGTGAGACTGCGAGCCAGCAGTCGGACGAGCTGGCCGATATCCTGTTCGAGGAGACAGGGAAAGCGTACGACCGCGAGATCGAGGAAAACGAGGGGCTGTGGCGGAGCCTTCCGGTGTTTGCCGCCTCATTCGGATTTGCCGTCGCTCTGATCGGATATGCGCTTACAAACGCCCCGACTCCCTCGTGGCACGTTCCTGCCGCCGGCACGTACATTCTGATCTTATCGGCAGTTACGGCGTTTGTTTGGTCGTTCAGATGGTTTTGGCGCGTAGTACGCCCTCGGCGCTTCCGCTATCTTCCGCCCGAGCCTGAAATCTTGGCGTTCGCGGAGTCGCTTCGCGCTTTTCACCGCGAAAGTGGAGCATCGGACGCGGACGCGAATCGCGAAGCCGCCTCGGAGCTCAAATCCTATTTGACCGAACAGTGGGCAGAAGCTGCTGCGCACAACCAGGCTTTGAACCAAGGTCGCGCATATTCCCGCGGACGAACGGTCTTCTACCTAATGGCATGCTTTGTGGTGACGTTGGCAGCAAACGCGCTTATCATCGGTGTCAAGAAAGTCGCCACAGCGGCGACGGAACAGGCCGAAGAGAATGCCGACACCCCCTTCGACAAGCCGCCCACCCGATCGCAGCCCGCCGGCGCGGCCCGCACCGCCGCCTCCGCCGCGACCAGTGCCGCCGCCGCCGCGATACATCGACGAGGGGGTGAGTTCCCCCTTCCACCGCCATCGCCAGGAGCCACGCCGTTGAGCAATAACAAAGAGCCCGCCGCACCGAGCCGGCCTCCACCCCAACAGGGCTCACAACCGACCGCGCAAAGGCCTACACCGCCCGCGCCGCGACTCGTTGAAAAAAGCAGTCAAGTGCCGAGCCGCCGCCAACGCGACTAGCTCAGCAGGCCACCACGTTGACCGCCAGCCCGCCCAAGCTCGTTTCCTTGTAGCGCTCGTTCATGTCGAGGCCGGTCTTGCGCATTGTCTCGATCACCTGGTCGAGCGTCACGCGATGATCGCCGTTGCCGACGAGGGCGAGGCGCGACGCTTCGATCGCCTTCACCGCGCCGACCGCGTTGCGCTCGATGCAGGGGACCTGGACGAGGCCGCCGACCGGGTCGCAGGTGAGGCCGAGATTGTGCTCCATGCCGATCTCGGCGGCATTCTCGATCTGCCCCGGCGTGCCGCCGAGCGCCGCCGTCAGCCCGGCCGCCGCCATCGAGCAGGCGACCCCGACCTCGCCCTGGCAGCCGACCTCGGCGCCGGAGATCGAGGCATTCTCCTTGAACAGCGAACCGACCGCGGCCGCCGTCAAAAGGAAGATGCGCACTCCCTCCTCGTTCGCGTGCGGCGTGAAGCGCTGGTAATAGCGGATGATCGCGGGGACGATGCCGGCGGCGCCGTTGGTCGGCGCGGTGACGACGCGGCCGCCCGCGGCATTCTCCTCGTTCACCGCCAGCGCCCAGAGATTGACCCAGTCGAGCACGGTCAGCGGGTCCTGGAGGGTGCGCTCGGCCTTTTCGATCAGCAGGCGGTAGAGCGGCGGGGCGCGGCGCTTGACCTTGAGGCCCCCGGGCAGGATTCCCTCGATCGCCATGCCGCGATCGATGCAGGCCGACATGGCGCCGACGATCTGATCGAGCTTGGCGTCGATCTCCTCGTCGCTGCGCGCGACGCGCTCGTTGTCGCGCATGATCTCGGCGATCGTCCTTTGCTCGCGCGCACAGATCGCGAGCAGCTCCTCGGACGAGCTGAAATTATAGGGCAGGTCGGCGGGTCCGTCCGGCGGCGCGTTGCGCGACACCGCCGCCTCATCGACGATCGCGCCGCCGCCGATCGAATAATAGACCTGCGCCTCCAGCTCGGCGCCGCTCGCATCGAAGGCGGTGAAGCGCATGCCGTTCGAATGGTGCGGCAGCCGCTCGCGCTGGAGGAAGCGCAGGTCGCTGGGCTCGTCGAAGCCGATCTCGCGCTCGCCGCCGAGCTGCATCCGACCCGTGGCGCGGATCGTGGCGACGATCGTCTCGGCTTTGTCCGGGTCGATTCCGTCGGGCCGGTTTCCCGAAAGGCCGAGCAGCACGGCGCGGTCCGTCGCGTGGCCCTTCCCGGTGAGGGCGAGCGATCCGTAGAGCTGCGCCTGCACCCGCGCGGCGGCCTCGAACTGCCCCGTCTCGCGCAGCCTCTCGACAAAGCGGCACGCGGCCGTCATCGGCCCCATCGTGTGCGACGACGAAGGGCCGACCCCGATCTTGAAGAGATCGAAGACACTTGAAACCACGAGGCATTCTCCGCGGCCGGCCGTTGCGCCGGTCCGCCGCCGAGATGGGCCTCTGGCGCCGCAATGACAAGCTTGCCGGAAGGTCCCTTCGTCCTCCTCGACGACCAGAGCGGCGGCGGCGGCGGCGGCGGCCGCGCGCTATTGTTCGCAAACGCCTGCGAAATCGTCGCGGCGCGCGAGCCGGACGAGGTGGCCGCCTGCCTCGAGCGCCTCGATGGGCGCCACGCGGCCGGCTTCATCGCTTATGAGGCGGGCCACGCGCTCGAGCCGAAGCTCGCGCCGCTACGCCGCTCTCCGCCGCCGGGCGAGCCGCCGCTCCTCTGGTTCGGGCTGTTCGGCGCGCCGGCGGAGGTCGACCCGATGGAGCTTCTCCCGGATCCGGCGGGCGCGTGGGCCGCCG
The DNA here is from genome assembly GCA_036399955.1 of Allosphingosinicella sp. Taxonomy (GTDB): domain Bacteria; phylum Pseudomonadota; class Alphaproteobacteria; order Sphingomonadales; family Sphingomonadaceae; genus Allosphingosinicella. Next base: position 20,334 of record DASWMB010000034.1, read on the forward strand.
CTGCCCGCCCGCTCGTCTCGCGCGCCGATTACGAGCGCGCCGTCGGCACGGTCCTGGACCACATCCTCGCCGGCGACATCTATCAGGCGAACCTCACCTTCCGCGCCGAAGTCCCCTTCGCCGGGCACCCGCTCGCGCTCTATGCGAGCCTGCGCGCCCGTTCGCGCGCGGCTTATGGCGCGATCGTCTTCACCGGCACGCACTGGATCCTCTCCGCCTCGCCCGAGCTCTTCTTCGAGACCGACGGCCGCCGCATCTCGGCGCGCCCGATGAAGGGCACCGCCCCGCGCTCCGCCGATCCGGAGTCCCTGCGCGCCGACCCCAAGCAGCGCGCCGAGAATTTGATGATCGTCGATCTCATCCGCAACGATTTGAGCCGCGTTTCGCGCCCCGGCACGGTGAAGGTGCCGAGCCTGTTCGAGATCGAGACCTATCCGACGCTCCACCAGATGACCTCGACGGTCACGGCCGGGATCGAGGGGCCGGCCTCGCCGGCGCGGCTCCTTTCCGCGCTCTTTCCCTGCGGCTCGGTGACCGGCGCGCCCAAGATCCGCGCGCAGGAGATCATCGCCGCGACAGAGGTCCAGCCGCGCGGCGTCTACACCGGCGCCATCGGAAGGGTTGCGCCGGGCGGCGAAGCCCTGTTCAATGTCGCGATCCGCACTTTGGTCGTGGCGGACGGCGGGTCCGTCGCCCGTCTCG
>DASWMB010000035.1:0-9231 GCA_036399955.1 Allosphingosinicella sp.
GGCCGGGCCCGCCTTGATCGTCCGCGCCGCCTGGCCGGAGCTCGCGGCTCGGCCGGCCTGGGGGGCGCTGCTGATCGCGCTCGGCGCGGCGGCGCTGCTCACCGCGTGGCTGCAGCGGGCGGAGGCCGGCAAGGAGCCGCCGGCCGACGCGCCGATCTTCCTCGCGGTTGCGACGGCGGCGGTGCTGCTCGGCTTCGGCGCCTGGGATCTCCTTCCCGAGAAGCTGCTCCCCGCAGGCTGGCTGGCGGTGGCGCTGCTCATCGCTGCGGCAGGGCGGCGGATCCCGGACGCCGCCTTCACGTTCGTCGCGCTCGCCGCCGCGGCCTGCGCGGCCGGCTATTCGGCGGGGCTCGTCGGCGCCTTGTGGCAAACCGCTCTGGGCTCGCTGTTCGGCGACCCGGCGCTGGCGCGGCACCTGCCGGCGCCGGCCGACGCCCTGCTCGCGCTCGCGCTGCCGGCGGCGCTGCTGGCGGCGCTGGCCCTGCTGCTGCGCGCGCCGTCGCAGCGGACGAGGCGGGCGCTGCTCGCCGTCGCCGCCGGCTTCGCGCTGGCGACGCTCTACATCCTCGCCAAGCAGGTCTTCGCGATCGGGACGGAGGAGGAATTCGCGCGGAAGGGCTTCGCCGAGCGGACGGCGATCACCCAGGCGCTGTTCCTGATCGGCTGGCTGCTGGCGAGCTGGAGGCCGCGGCTCGGGCGGCTGACGGTCGACGGAGCCGCGCTCGCCGGCGCGATCACCTTCATCGCCGCCCTGCGCCTCATCTGGTTCGACATGCTGCTCCACAACCCGCTGCTCTACGAGCAATGGGTGGGGACGCTGCCGGTCCTCAACCTGCTGCTCCCGGCCTATCTGCTGAGCGCGGTCTGGCTCTACGGGGCGCGGCGGCGCAGCGATGCCGAGACCCGCTCCGGCTTCTGGCTCTGCGCGTTCCTCGCGGCCTTGACCCTCGGCGTGATGCTGATGGTCCGGCAGGTCTTCCAGGGCCCCTATCTCACCGGCCTCGCCGCCGCGCCGCTGGCGGAGGTCTACATGTATTCGCTGGCCGGGCTGCTCCTGTCGGCGGCCTTGATCGTCGGCGGCGTCCTCCTCAAGGACAAGGCGGTGCGGCTCGCCGGGCTCGGCCTCCTCACCGCGACGATCCTCAAGGTCTTCCTGAGCGACGCGGCGGCGCTGGAAGGGCTGCTCCGCATCCTGAGCTTCTTCGGGCTCGGCATCGGCCTGATCGGCGTCGCCCTGCTCTACGGGCCGATCCTCAGGGCCGAGGCGGGCGCGAGGGCTCAGCCGTAGCAGCTGATCTCGAAGCGGAGGCCGTCGCGGTCCTTCATGAAGAGCGCATAAGCGGGGCCGAGCGACTGCGTCTCCGGCACCTCGAAGCCCGCCGCCTTCATCGCCGCCGCGATCCCGTCCACCGCCTCGCGGCTCGGCGCGGTGAAGCCGAGATGGTTGAGGCCGACGCCGTAGCGGCGATAGCCTTCGCCGGGCTCCGGCGACTGCTTGAGGTCCAGATAGACGCCCTCGCCATTGCCCCAGACATGGTCGCGGCTCTTCGAAAAGCCGATCAGCGGCAGCAAAGCCTCGTAATAAGGGAGGGAGGCGTCGAGATCGCCGAGCATCAGCACGATATGGTCGAGCTTCATTTCTCTTGTCCGAAAGGCCGCGGGAGGAATAGGTCGCGCGCTCCTCCTGCCCCGAAAGCCGCGCCAGATGAAAGCCCCCCTCTTCCTCCTCGCCGCTCTCGCGCTCGCAAGCTGCGCCACCGGCAACGCCCGCCGCGAAGGCGCCGCCCTCGACGGCGCGCACATCCTCGAGGATGTCCGCATCCTGTCGAGCGACGCCTTCCAGGGACGCGGGCCCGCCCAGGCGGGCGAGCGGCCGACGCTGGAATATCTGGTCAACGCGCTGAGCTCCGCCGGCCTCCAGCCGGGCGGCCGCAACGGAAGCTGGTACCAGGAGGTCGAGCTCCTCCAGTACAACCGGGTGGGGCCGGTCGAGATCGCCTATCGGATCGCCGGCGAGACGGTGCCGCTCGCCGCCGGCCGCGACGTCACCGCGGCCTCTCGCATCGTCGGCGCGACCCGGCTGCGGGACGCGCCGCTGGTCTTCGCCGGCTACGGCGTCAACGCGCCTCAGCTCGGCTGGAACGACTATGAGGGCGTCGACGTGCGCGGCAAGGTGGTCGTGGTCCTCGCCAACGATCCGGATTTCGAGGCGGAGGCGCCCGGGCGGTTCGGCGGGCAAGCGATGTCCTATCCGGGGCGCTTTGGCGCGAAGGTGGAGGAAGCGCAGCGCCAGGGGGCGCTCGCCGTGCTCGTCGTCCATGAGGACGCGCCGGCAAGCTACCCCTGGTCGCAGGTCGCCAATTCCGATCCCGCTCCGGGCTTCGGCCTGGCGCCGGCGCCGGGCGCGGCCGCGGCGGCAAGCCCCTTCGGCCTGCGCGGCTGGCTCCACCGCGACCGGGCGGTCGAGCTGTTCCGCCGCGCCGGAATGGATTTCGAGGCGATGAAGCGAAGGGCGCGCCAGCCCGGCTTCCGCGCCGTGCCGCTCGGCGGGGCGACGCTCAGCGCCAGCTTCGGCACCGCGACCGAGCGGGTGACGAGCCGCAACGTGGTCGCGCGACTTCCCGGAAGGGCGCGTCCGAATGAGACCATCCTCTACGGCGCCCAGTGGGACGCCTCCGGCATCGGCGCACCCGATGCGCGCGGCGACCGGATCCGCAACGGCGCGATCGACAATGCGGTCGGCACCGCGACCCTGCTCGACGTCGCCCGCGCCTTCGCCCGCGGGCCGCGGACCGAACGCTCGGTCGTCTTCGCCTTCTGGACTGCCGAGGAGAAGGGCCTGCTCGGCGCCGAATATTATGCGGCCAACCCGCTCTACCCGCTCGAGACGACGGCGGCGGTGTTCAATCTCGATCCCCACGTCGTCCTCGGGCGGGCGCGCAACCTCGACCTGATCGGCGGGGGGCGCAGCGAGCTCGAGGACGATCTCGTCCGCGTCGCGCGCATCGACGGCCTGCGCGTCGATCCGGAGAGCAACCCGGAAGCCGGCTGGTACTTCCGATCGGACCATTTCGCCTTTGCCAAGCGCGGCGTTCCCACCGTCTACTTCCGCGCCGGCCGCGACCTCGTGGACGGCGGGCGCGCCCGCGGCGAGGCGCTGGCGGCCGAGTACAACGCGAACCGCTATCACCAGACGACGGACGAGTTCGATGCCGCCTGGGAGATGAGCGGCGCGGTTCAGGAAGGGACGGTCGCCTGGCGGCTCGGGCGCGAGCTGGCCGACAGCCGCCGCTGGCCGGGCTGGCGCGAGGGCGTCGACTATCGCGCCGCCCGCGCGGCGAGCGCGACGGCGCGGCGATAGGGTTTTCGGGAAGGAAATGGTCGGAGCGACTGGATTCGAACCAGCGACCCCCACACCCCCAGTGTGATGCGCTACCAGGCTGCGCTACGCTCCGACCGAAGGGCAGCATCTAAGCGGCAGCGCTCGTGAAGGCAAGCGGAGGGCGGCGCCCGCTTGCCCGCTGCGGGCGATAAAAGAAGAAGAAAAAGAAGACCCTCATCCCAGCCTTCTCCCGCGAGCGGGAGAAGGAGCGGTGCGGGCGAGCCATCCCGGCCTTCTCCCGCGAGCGGGAGAAGGAGCGGTGCGGGCGCCGGGGCAAAGCCCTCTCCCGCTTGCGGGAGAGGGTTGGGTGAGGGTCTTCTTCTACTTCTACTTCTACTGTCCGCCTGGCGCCGCCCGAGAAGAAGAAGACCCTCATCCCAGCCTTCTCCCGCAGGCGGGAGAAGGAGCACCGTTGCGAGGCGAGTCTTGTCCCGTAATGCGGGCGAAGGGGCGGGGTGCGGGTGCTTGTGCCTTTCCGGTCACGCCGCCGCGGCACCGCCGCGCCGGGCTCCTTGCCTTGGCAATCCGGCGTCCCCATGATAGTCGCGCCACGCTTTTTCAGGCGAGCGTCCCGCGCGCCGATCCCACACCAGGTAGACGATGATGTTCGAATCCCCCGCTTATGCCGCTGCCGCCGGTTCCCCTCCCGGCGGAGGTGCCGGCCTGCTGATGTCGGTCGCGCCGCTGCTCTTCATCTTCGTGATCTTCTACTTCCTCCTCATCCGGCCGCAGCAGCGGCGGCTGAAGGCGCATCAGGAGATGGTCGGCGCCGTCAAGCTGCGCGACACGGCGATCACCAGCGGCGGCCTGATCGGAAAGGTCACCAAGGTGGAAGACACCGAGGTCGAACTCGAAGTGGCGCCCAATGTGCGCGTCCGCGTCGTCAAGTCGATGATCCAGGACGTCCGCCCGCACGGCCAGAAGCCGGCGAACGACTGATGCTCGATTTTCCGCGCTGGAAGGTCTGGCTGACCGCGATCACCTGCATCCTCGGCGTGCTGCTCGCGGTACCGAGCCTGATGCCGGAGCGGATGACCGCGGGCCTGCCGGGCTTCGCCAACCAGCGCATCAATCTCGGCCTCGATCTCGCCGGCGGCAGCCAGCTGCTGCTCGAGGCGAAGACGGAGGACGTCGCCCGCCAGCGGCTCGAGCAGATGGAGGACTCGATCCGCCGCCAGATGCGGGCCGCGAGCCCGCGGATCGAGATCACCGAGGTCTCGACGGCCGGCGGCAGCCTCGCTTTCTCGGTCCGCAACCCGGCGCAGGTCAGCGAAGCGGCGCAAGTCGCGCGCGCGCAGACCCAGCCCGCGGGAACGCTCGGCGCGGCCGACTGGGACGTCCGGATCGAAGGCAATCGGGTCACCATGACCCAGACCGAGGCGGGGCTGGCCGATGCCATCGACCGCGACATGAACGTCGCGACCGAGGTCGTGCGGCGCCGCATCGACGAGCTCGGCACGCGCGAACCGACCATCATCCGACAGGGGTCGAACCGCATCGTGGTCCAGGTCCCCGGTCTCGAGAACCCGCAGCAGCTGCGCGCCCTGCTCGGCCGGACAGCGCGCCTAGATTTCAAGATGGTGGACCTCACCGCCACCCCGGAGCAGCTCGCATCGGGGCGGGGGCCGGTCGGCAGCCAGGTTCTGCCGTTGCAGGAAGGCGGGCGCATCGCCGTCACGCGCCGCGCGATCGTCACCGGCGACCGCATCGTCGATGCGAGCCAGCAATACGACCAGCAGACCAACGAGCCCGAGGTCGTCATCCGCTTCGACGGCGCCGGATCGCGCGCCTTCGCGAGGGTGACGTCGGAGAATGTCGGCCGGCCGTTCGCGATCGTCCTCGACAACGTCGTCCTCTCGGCGCCGCGGATCAACGAGCCGATCCTCGGCGGATCGGCCCGGATCACCGGCAGCTTCACCGTCGAGAGCGCCAACGAGCTCGCCATCGCGCTGCGCTCCGGCAGCCTGCCGGTCGATCTCTCGATCGTTCAGGAACAGTCCGTCGGTCCGGAGCTGGGGCGCGAGTCGATCAGGAAGGGCGTCACCGCCGGCGTCGTCGCGACCAGCCTCGTCCTCCTCTTCATGCTCCTCACCTACGGCCGCTTCGGCGTCTACGCGAATATCGCGCTCGTCCTGAACGCGCTGCTGATCCTGGCCGTGATGGCGATCTTCAACTCGTCGCTGACCCTGCCGGGCATCGCCGGCTTCGTCCTGACGATCGGCGCCGCGGTCGACGCCAACGTCATCATCAACGAGCGCATCCGGGAGGAGCAGCGACGAGGGCGGCGGATCATGGACGCGCTCGAGCACGGCTATAACGAGGCGCGGACCGCGATCTTCGATGCGAACATCACCAACGTCATCGCCGGCGTCCTGCTCTTCTATTTCGGCTCGGGACCGGTGCGCGGCTTCGCGCTCGTCCTGATCATCGGCATCGTCACCTCGGTGTTCACCGCCGTCACCGTGACCCGGATGTTCGTCTCGATCTGGCTGCGCAAGCGGCCGCAGCAGCTCGTGATCTGAAGGGACGACGATGCGCCTCCTCAAGCTTGTTCCCGACGACACCAACGTCGATTTCCTGCGCTGGCGCAACGTCGCGCTGGCGATCTCGACCCTGCTCATCGCCGCCTCGATCGCCCTCCTCTGGTTCAAGGGGCTGAATTACGGCGTCGATTTCCAGGGCGGCCAGATGAGCCGCGTCGTCTTCCAGCAGCCGCCGAACCTCGACGAGTTGCGGGGCCGCATCGAGAGCCTGAACCTCGGCGAAGCCGGCGTGCAGGAAGCGGGATCGAACCGGACTCTGATCATCCGCACGCCGCTTCCGAAAGGGGGCGACGACGCGGCGAACGAGGCCGCCGCGCGCGTCCGCCAGGTGGTCACTGCGAACTATCCGGGCGCCCGCTTCGTCTCGGTCGACACGGTCTCGGGCAAGGTTTCGGAGGAGCTGCTGCGCGCCGGGGCGCTGGCGCTGCTGCTCGCCGCGATCGGCATCTCGCTCTACATCTGGATCCGCTTCGAATGGCAGTTCGGCGTCGGCGGCCTTTTCTCCTTGTTCCACGACGTGACGCTGACGCTGGGTCTGTTCGCGCTGACCCAGCTCGAGTTCAACCTCAACGTGATCGCGGCGCTGCTGACCCTGATCGGGTACTCGCTCAACGACACGATCGTCGTCTACGACAGGGTCCGCGAGAACCTGCGCAAGTACCGCAAGATGGACATGACGGCCCTGCTCAACCTCTCGGCCAACGAGACGCTGTCGCGCACGGTCGCCACCAACGTCGCGATGATGCTGGCGCTCGGCGCCCTGTCCCTGCTCGGACCGGACGTCATCTACAGCTTCACGGTGACGCTCTTCTTCAGCGTCATCATCGGCACCTATTCGACCGTCTATATCGCCGCGCCCTGGCTGGTCTGGCTCAAGGTCAACCCCGACAGCTTCCTGCCCAAGAGCGCGCCGCTGACGGCCGCCGAGCGGATCGGCGCCAAGCCGCGCAACGAAGTGGACGATGGCGCCAAGGTTTGACCGCGATCCGGCCGCGACCGGCCCCGTCGTCCGGGGCTTCACGGGGGACGGCTTCGCGGTCGACGGCGGAGTCTATCGCGCGCTCTTCTTGACGCCCGAGAGCGCGCGCGAGTGGAACCCGCCGGCGCTGGCAGACCTTTCGATCGACCATCTCGGCGAGCTGCTGGCGCTGGCGCCGGCGCCGGAGTTCGTCCTCCTCGGCACCGGCCCCGCGATGCGCTTCGCGCCGCGGGCGCTGGTCCGGGCGCTCGAGGAGCGCGGGATCGGCATCGAGGCGATGGACAGCCGCGCGGCGGCGCGGACCTGGGGCATGCTCCGCGCCGAGGAGCGCTGGATCGCCGCCGCGATCATGCCGCTCTAGCGCGGCGCGCCTCCACCAGTGCGGCGAGATGCGCCTCCAGCTCCTCGGCGTTGCGTTCCCAGCTGAACTTCGCGGCGCAGCGGCGGACGGCCTCGGCGGGCGGCGGTGACGCGAGGATGTCGCGGACGGCGGCGGCGAGGGCGGCGGGATCGCGCGGCGCGAGACGGCCGGCCTCCGGGCAATCAATGATCTCGCGGGCGCCGCCGACGTCGGTGGTCACCACCGGCGTGCCGCAGGACAGCGATTCGACCCAGACGTTGGCGAGGCCTTCGGAGGCGGAGGGGAGGAGGGTGACGTCGGCGGTGGCGAGCCAGCGCGGGAGCTCGGCATGCGGCCGCGCGCCGAGGAAGCGGACGCGGCTCTCGAGGCCGAGGCGGCGGGCGAGGGCTTCGAGCTCCGGCCGGTCCGGGCCGTGGCCGACGAGGACGAGCGTCGCCTCCGGCAGGAGGGCGAGCGCCTCGATCGCGGCGGTCTGGCCCTTGCGCGGGATGAGCGCGCCGGCGGTCACGATCAGCGGGCCTTCGATGCCGAGCGCCCGCTTCGCGGCGGGGCGGTCGACGGGAAGGAAGGCGCCGGCCTCGACGCCGGTATAGTGGACTCGGATCTTCTCCTCCGGGAGGCCGAGCGCGGCCATCGACGCCTTCATCGCCGCACTGACGGCAAGGAGGCCGCCCGCGGCCCGGCCGGCTTCTATGACCTGCGGACCCGTGTCGGCGCGCGCGCCCCAGTAGTGGATATCGGCGCCGCGCGCCTTGATCGAGAAGGGCACGCCCAGCGCGCGGGCGAGCGCCATCGCGGCCGGACCGTCCGGCCAGAAGAATTCGGCATCGATCAGGTCGAACGGGAAGCGCTCGCGGATCCGCCTCAGCAAGGGGAGGAGCGCGGCGGCGATGGCGGCCGGCGTGCGGCTTTCGGCGAGCTTCGGCCAGACGGTGTAGCGCGGGCGGTGGACGCGCAGGCCCTTCCACTGCTCCTCGCGCGGGAGCTTCGCCCTCGCCGCGTAATGGGGATGGCGGGAGAGGGGCCAGACCGGAAGGCCGACGGGGGCGACCACTTCGAGCTCGACGCCGGGATGCGCGGCGAGGCCGAGGGTCTGGCGCTCGACGAAGGGGCCGAGCACCGGCTCGGCGGCGTTCGGGAAGAGGGTGGAGAGAGTGAGGACCCTGAGCATGGCCCAGCGGACTAGCAGAAGCCGGCGAATGACGGGTTAAGGCCGGCGGCATTAAAGCAGGGTTCATCCGGCCTGCGCTCTTTTCGATGCGCCCAACGCCGCTTGGCCTTCCCCCAACCCTCCGCTAAGAAGCCGCCATGCAGAAGCTTTCCCGCACTCTCGCCGCGCTCGCGGCCGTCGCCGCCCTGATGCCTCTCGCCGCCTGCGCGGGCGGCGGCTCCGGCAGCACCCGTGCCGACACCCGCTACGTCGCGCGCGACGTCAACACGCTCTACAATGCGGCGCGCCAGCGGCTCGACCGCGGCCTCTATACCCAGGCGGCGGCCTTGTTCGACGAGGTCGAGCGGCAGCATCCCTATTCGGTCTGGGCGCGGCGCGCTCAGCTGATGAGCGCCTTTTCCTATTATGCGGCGAAGGACCATACCAAGTCGATCGACAGCGCGCGGCGCTTCCTCTCGATCCATCCGGGCAACCGCGACGCGCCCTACGCCCTCTATCTGATCGCGCTCAATTATTACGAGCAGATCCGCGACGTGACGCTCGACCAGGCCACCACCCGCCAGGCGATGGATGCGCTCAACGAGGTGATCCGCCGCTATCCCTCGACCCGCTACGCCGCCGACGCGCGCCTCAAGCTCGATCTCGTGCGCGACCACCTCGCCGGCAAGGAGATGGAGGTCGGCCGCTTCTATGCGACGCGCGGGCAGTGGCTGGCGGCGTCCATGCGTTTCCGCAACGTCGTCGAACAATATCAGACGACCACCCACACCCCCGAGGCGCTGATGCGGCTGGTCG
>DASWMB010000036.1:0-16327 GCA_036399955.1 Allosphingosinicella sp.
CGTCGATTATTCCGGCCGTTCGGTGATCGTCACCGGTCCGGAATTGAAGCTCCACCAGTGCGGCCTGCCGAAGAAGATGGCGCTCGAGCTGTTCAAGCCGTTCATCTACTCGCGTCTCGACGCCAAGGGTCTCTCCATGACCCTGAAGCAGGCCAAGAAGTGGGTCGAAAAGGAACGAAAGGAAGTCTGGGACATCCTGGACGAGGTGATCCGCGAGCATCCGGTGATGCTGAACCGCGCGCCGACGCTCCACCGTCTCGGCATCCAGGCGTTCGAGCCGGTGCTGATCGAGGGCAAGGCGATCCAGCTTCACCCGCTGGTCTGCTCAGCCTTCAACGCCGACTTCGACGGCGATCAGATGGCCGTGCACGTGCCATTGAGCCTCGAGGCGCAGCTGGAATGCCGCGTGCTGATGATGTCGACCAACAACATCCTCTCGCCCGCCAACGGCAAGCCGATCATCGTTCCTTCGCAGGACATGGTTCTCGGCCTCTATTACCTCTCCCTCGAGCGCGAGGGTGAGCCCGGCCAGGGCATGCTGATTTCCGACATGTCGGAAGTCCACCAGGCGCTCAACGCCGGTGCCGTGACGCTGCACTCCAAGATCGTCAGCCGCGTTCCGCAAACGGACGAGGCCGGCAAGCAGTACATGAAGCGCTTCGAGACGACGCCGGGCCGCATGCTGCTCGGCGAGACGCTCCCGAAGAGCCACAAGGTGCCGTTCGAGACCGTCAACCGCCTCCTCACCAAGAAGGAGATCGGCGACGTCATCGACACCGTCTATCGCCACACCGGCCAGAAGGAGACGGTGCTGTTCGCCGACGCGATCATGGGCCTGGGCTTCCGGCACGCCTTCAAGGCGGGCATCTCGTTCGGCAAGGACGACATGATCATCCCGCACGAGAAGGTGGGCCTCGTCGACGAAACCCGCGCGCTCGTGAAGGACTATGAGCAGCAATATCAGGACGGCCTGATCACGCAGCAGGAGAAGTACAACAAGGTGATCGACGCCTGGAGCCGCTGCGGCGACCAGGTGGCGAACGCGATGATGGAGAAGATCAAGGCGCAGCCGAAGGACGAGTCCGGACGCATGGCCCCGATCAACTCGATCTACATGATGGCCCACTCCGGCGCCCGCGGCTCGCAGGCACAGATGAAGCAGCTCGCCGGCATGCGCGGCCTGATGGCCAAGCCGTCGGGCGAGATCATCGAGACGCCGATCATCTCGAACTTCAAGGAAGGCCTCACCGTCCTCGAATATTTCAACTCCACCCACGGCGCCCGCAAGGGCCTCGCCGACACCGCGCTCAAGACGGCGAACTCGGGCTATCTCACCCGCCGTCTCGTCGACGTCAGCCAGGATTGCGTCGTCGTCGAGATCGATTGCGGCACCGAGAACAATCTCGAGATGCGCGCGATCGTGCAGGGCGGCGCCGTCATCGCCTCATTGGGCGAGCGCATCCTCGGCCGCACCCCGGCCGAAGACATCGTCGACGACAAGTCCGGCGAGACGCTGGCCAAGGAAGGCGAGCTGATCGAGGAAGCGGCGGCGGCTCGGATCGACGAGATGGGCATCCAGGCGGTGCGCATCCGCTCGCCTCTGGTCTGCGAGTCGGAGCGCGGCGTCTGCGGCAAATGCTACGGGCGCGACCTTGCCCGCGGCACGCCGGTCAATATCGGCGAGGCGGTCGGCGTCATCGCGGCGCAGTCGATCGGCGAACCGGGCACGCAGCTCACGATGCGGACCTTCCACATCGGCGGCGCCGCCCAGCTCAACGAGACCTCGAGCCTCGAGGCTTCGGTCGACGGCACGATCGAGCTTCGCGACCTGCCGACCATCCTCGACTCCCGCGGCCGCCGCGTCGCGATGGCGAGGAACGGCGAGCTCGCGATCGTCGACATGGACGGCCGCGAGCGGGCGACGCACCGTATCCCCTACGGCGCCCACCTGATGGTCGACCACGGCCATATCGCCAGCCGCGGCGACCGGCTTGCCGAATGGGACCCCTTCATGATGCCGGTGATCACCGAGACCGGCGGCACCGTGAAGTTCCAGGACCTCATCGAAGGCAAGACGCTGGTCGAGCAGATGGACGAAGCCACCGGCATCGCCCAGCGCGTCGTCACCGAATATCGGGCGAGCGGCCGCACCAAGGAGGATCTGCGTCCGCGCATCACCCTCCTCAACGCGGACAGCGGCGAGGCTGCCCGCTACATGCTGGCTTCGGGCGCGATGCTGTCGGTCGAGGACGGCCAGGTCGTTCAGGGCGGCGAGGTCCTCGCCCGCGTCTCCCGCGAGGCCGCCAAGACCCGCGACATCACCGGCGGCCTGCCGCGGGTGGCGGAGCTGTTCGAGGCGAGGAAGCCGAAGGAGAATGCGATCATCGCCAAGGTCTCCGGCCGCGTCGCCTTCGGCAAGGACTACAAGGCCAAGCGCAAGATCGCGATCATCCCCGAGGAGGGCGGCGATCCGGTCGAGTATCTGGTGCCGAAGTCGAAGGTGATCGACGTCCAGGAAGGCGATTTCGTCAAGCGCGGCGACAATCTCATCGCCGGCTCGCCCGATCCGCACGACATCCTCGAGGTGCTCGGCGTCAAGGCGCTGGCCGAGTATCTCGTCTCGGAGATCCAGGAGGTCTACCGGCTGCAGGGCGTCAAGATCAACGACAAGCACATCGAGGTGATCGTCCGCCAGATGCTGCAGAAGGTCGAGATCACCGACTCGGGCGATTCGACGCTGCTGGTCGGCGAGCAGATCGACCTGCAGGAGATGAACGACGTCAACGTCAAGCTGAAGTCCGAGAAGCGCCGCCCGGCCGAAGGCAAGCCGGTGCTGCTCGGCATCACCAAGGCGTCGCTCCAGACCCGGAGCTTCATCTCGGCCGCCTCCTTCCAGGAGACGACCCGGGTGCTCACCGAGGCTTCGGTCCAGGGCAAGATCGACACGCTCGACGGGCTCAAGGAGAACGTCATCGTCGGCCGGCTGATCCCGGCGGGCACCGGCGCGGGCATGCATCGCATGCGCGTCGCCGCGACCAGCCGCGACGTCGCCCTGCGCGCCGCCAACCGCAAGCTCCAGGAGAGCCTGATCGCGGCGAACAGCGCCGAGGAAGAGCATGCGGCCGAGCTCGCTCAGGGGCCGGAAGCGGCGATCGACGCCGATCCGCTTTCGGAGATTACTCCGAGCGGCCACGGCACCGACGCCGACGCCGGCGAGTATCTCCAGGACTGAGCTTAGGCTCACGACTCGAGCGTCTGAAGAAGCGCCCCCGCGGAGCAATCCGCGGGGGCGCTTCCGTTTGCGCGGCGATCGGCTACAAGCGGCCGGAATGAAGGGAGCAACGATGGTGGATTTCCGCGCCGGCAGAAGAAGTTGGCTTCATGCCTCGCTCTGCGCTGCGCTCGCCGCGGCGCCGCTCGCGCAAGCCTCCGCCCAGGCACCGGCCGCGGCCGTGCCGGCGGTTCCGCAGCCCCTGATCCCCGATTGCGCGGACGAGACCACGGCCGAGGAGATCGTCGTCTGCGGCCCCTCGTCGCGCTCGCCCTACCGGCTCATGCCGCCGCCGGAGGGCTTCGATCCGCGGGGCGGCATCGACGGCGTCTCGCGCGAACGCCACCGGCTGATCGACGTCGGCGCCGCCGGCATCCACTCCTGCTCGACCGTGGGCCCCGGCGGCTGGACCGGCTGCGACCTCAGGCGCTGGCGCGAAGCGCATGAGCAGCGCGCGGGGATCAGCCAGGAGCAGCCGCACGCAGCGCGCTTCGGCCCGGTCTCGATCGGCGTCATCAAGCACTGAGCCGGCAGGCGGCTGTGCGGCGTCCACGCACGCGAGCGCTGTCTCTGCCGCTGCGCCTGGGGCCCGGCGGCGACTTTCGGCGCGAGGGCACAGGAGCGCCGCCATGCTGAAGATCAAGATCGGACTCGCGCTCCTCCTCGTCGCATTGATGGTGCTCCCGGCGATGATGGTGATCCGGGCGCGGGCCAGGCGGCGGCGGGACTGAACGCCGCCGCGCACGCGCTTTCGGGAATTTCCCCCAAGAAAACAATTGACTTACCTAGATTAGAACGGGGCCGTTCCGTGGAACTGGCACGCAGCGCGCAGGTTTACGGCCTATATCGCGCCACAGCGTTCCCCCGTGGCAATTAACCTGAAGTAAGAAGAGGTAGAGCCATGGACTCCCTGGAGTTGTGGGGCGGATACGAATGCACCGTCAACAGGGTGGGCGATGCCTGGTTCGACCAGACTCCGCGCTCCGGCCATGAAGATCGCATCGGTGATTTGGCGCTGTTTGCAGGGCTTGGCATCCGGTCTCTCCGCTACCCGGCGCTGTGGGAGCGGATCTCCCCCGACGCGCCGGAGATGCGGGACTTCCGCTGGACCGACGAGCGGCTCGAGGAGATCCGGCGGCTCGGCATGAACCCGATCCTGACCCTCTGCCACCACGGCAGCGGCCCCCACTATACCAGCCTGATCGACGACAGCTTCGCGCCGGGGCTCGCCGCCCATGCCGCCGCCGTCGCCGCCCGCTATCCGTGGGTACGCGACTGGACGCCGGTCAACGAGCCGCTGACCACCGCCCGCTTCAGCGCCCTTTACGGTTATTGGTACCCGCATACCAAGGACGAGAGCCTGTTCTGGCTCGCCTTGCTCAACGAGATCGACGCGACGCGGCTGGCGATGCGCGAGATCAGGCGCATCAATCCCGCGGCGCGGCTGATCCAGACCGACGATCTCGGCTATTGCCATGCGACCGAGCCGCTGCAGTGCGAAGCCGACTTCCAGAACCAGCGGCGCTGGATCGGCTGGGACCTGCTGTGCGGCATGGTCGTACCCGGCCACGCGCTGTGGGAGCGGATCGCCGGCTTCGGGCTCGAGACGAGGCTGCGGGCGATCGCCGAGGACCCGTGCCCGCCGGACGTCATCGGCATCAACCATTATCTGAGCAGCGAGCGGCTCATCGACCACCGCGTCGAGCTCTATCCGAACCGCGCGGTCGCCGACCGCGCGCTCGGCGAGTGCGCCGGCCTTCCGCTCGTCGACCTCGACGCCATCCGCAACCGCGACGAGGGCGTGCTCGGCCTTCCCGCCTTGGTCGAACAGGCGTGGCAGCGCTACGGCCGCACGATCGCGATCACGGAATGCCACAACGGCGCCACCCGCGAGGAGCAGGTGCGCTGGTTCCTCGAAGTCTGGGAGGGCGCCGAGGAGCTGCGCAGCCGCGGCGTCGACCTCTGCGCCGTCACGGCCTGGTCGCTGCTCGGCTCCCACGACTGGAACCGGATGGTGACGCGCTTCGTCGGCCATTACGAAACCGGGGTGTTCGACGTCCGCACCGGCACGCCGCGGCCGACCCTCCTCGCCCCCGTCCTGGCGGAGCTTGCCGCCGGCCGCATGCCGGTGCTGCCGGCGATCGCAGGACCGGGCTGGTGGCGCCGCGAGTCGCGCCTCATCCATGCGCCGCGCAGCGACGAGGCGGAATATGAGCTCGCCCCCCGTGCCCGCCAGTCGGGCGCGCCGGTGCCGCTGATCGTGGTCGGCGACGGCAGCGACCTCACCCGGCTGGCGGTGCGCGCCTGCGAGGCCCGGGGCCTCTATTATACGATCTTCGGCGACGATGCCGAAGCCCTGCTCGACGGCGCCACGGCCTGGGCCGTGCTCGACGCGCGGGATCACGATCGGCTGTGCGGCGGCGGCACAAGCTGCCGGGCGGGCGCGGAGGCGCTTGCCAGGGCCTGCGCGGCGCGGCGCCTGCCCTGCGCCGTCATCGGCGGCGCACCGGCCTGGAGCCCGGCGCTCGGCCTGCCGCGGCTGCTCGAGATCCGCACCGGCGCCATGTTCGCCCCCTGGGACCGGAGCGCACGCGCCGTCGCGCTTCTCGACGCGCTCGACGCCGACGTGCCGGCGAAGGTCGATGCCGCCGCCAGGTGGAACGGCGTCTACGGCCCCGACCTGATCGACGTGGTGCTCGATCTGCTGCTCGACGGCGTCGAAGGCGCCGTTTCGGTGCTGCCCGGCGAGCGAATCGGCGAACTCGAGTTCGCGCGCTCCCTCGCGGCGGTCGCGGACCGCGACCCGGCGCTGATCGTCTCGACGGGCACTCCGGCGCCGGCGCCGCTTTTCCAGTGGCGGGGCCCAGCGTCCTATCTGCCGCCGCTGGAGACGATGCTCGAGCGCTTCGTGCGCGAAGCGCGTCTCGCGCGCACCGATGGCGAGCTGGCCGTCGAGCGCCGCGAGGACGACGTCAGGCTGGAGGCGGCGGAGTAGCGGCGCGCCGGCGGCATCATCCGCCGCCGCTTCCTTGCGTTCCCGCACGAACGCTCTAATCGACGCCGCGACATGGACGTGACCAAACTTCGCGTCGCCCTCTTCAGCGGCAACTACAATTACGTCCGCGACGGGTCGAACCAGGCGCTGAACCGCCTCGTCGGCTATCTCCAGCGCCAAGGGGCCGCGGTGCGAGTCTATGCGCCGACGGTGCCGGACCCGGCGATCCCGGCGAATGTCGAGATCGTGCACATCCCGGCGGTCCGGATCCCGCGGCGCAAGGAATATAAGCTGCCGGTCATGCTCCCGACCCGGGCGAAGCGGGACCTGCGCGCGTTCGCGCCGAACATCGTCCATATCGCGAGCCCCGACATCGTCGGCCACCGGGCAGTGACGCTCGCGCGCAAGATGGACGTCGCGGTCGTCGCCTCGGTCCACACCCGGTTCGAGACCTATCTGCGCTATTACGGGCTCGGCTTCGTCGAACCGCTGATCGAGGCGGGGCTGAGGCGCTTCTACCGGCGCTGCGACGCGATCTTCGCCCCATCCGAGTCGATGGCTCGGCTGCTGCTCGCCCAGAGGATGAACTACGACGTCGGCATCTGGTCGCGCGGGATCGACCGGCAGGTATTCAATCGCGGCCGTCGCGACATGGAATGGCGGCGCTCGCTCGGCATCGGCGACGACGTGCCGGCGATCGGCTTCGTCGGGCGGCTGGTGATGGAAAAGGGGCTGGAGATCTTCGCCGGAAGCATCGACCGGCTGGCTGCGGGAGGGGTGCGGCACAAGGTCCTCATCGTCGGCGAGGGGCCGGCGCGGGAATGGTTCGAGAAGAGGCTGCCCGAGGCCTGCTTCGCCGGCTTCCGCGAGAGCGAAGAGCTCGGCCGCGCCGTCGCCTCGATGGACATGCTGTTCAACCCTTCGGTGACCGAGACCTTCGGAAACGTCACGCTGGAGGCGATGGCGGCGGGGCTGCCGGTGGTCGCGGCGCGGGCGACCGGGAGCGAGAGCCTGGTGGCGGACGGCGTCACCGGCCGGCTGATCGAGGCTGGCGACTGCGACGCCTTCGCCGCCGCGCTGGCGCATTACTGCCGGGACCCCGACGCGCGCCGCCTCGCCGGTGAGGCGGGGGAGCGCGCCAGCCGCCGCTACGGCTGGGACGAGATCAACCAGGCGCTGGTCGAGGCCTATCTGCGCGTCATCGAAGAGCACCGCGCCGGCATCCTGCCGAGGCGCCGCCCCGCCACCTGAGCGGCTTGGAGGCCCCGTGGCCTCATGCCATAAGGCCGGCCATGGACCGACAGGCAGAACAACTCCTCCAGCCGGACGCCGGCGCCGCCCGCGAGCGCGCGCAGCGCCAATATGCCTCGCTGCGCACCTCGATCGGCTGGATCCTCAACCTGACCGAATTCTATTCGGCGCTCGTTCCGGAGCCTGGAGCGGGGCTCGCCCTGCGCCTGCGCCGGTCGGTACGGACGCTCGCCTGGAACGGCGCCGAGCAGGAACGGATCGCCTTCTTCGGCGAGCGGTTCGCGGCCCTGGAGGCGGAGGCCGACGAGGCGCTGGCGAATCCGGGTGCTGCGGCCGATGCGCTCGGCGCCCTCGCGCTCCGGCTCGAGCAGGCGGCGGCCGAAGCGCTCTCTTACTACATGACGATGCAGATGGAGGCGCCGCGCGCCGCCGAGCTGAGTCGGCCCAAGGAGGAGGAAGAGAATTCACCCGCCAGGCTTCGTGCCCGGGCGGAGATCGGCGCCGGCGTGCGCGCGCGCCTCGCCAAACAGGGCGCGACGCGGCTTCCGGCGGTGGGCCTGGAGCTTTACCGGATGAGCGGCTTCCTCGATCCCGCCGCCTGCGAAACGCTGGTCGCGCTGATCGAGCGCGACCTCTTCCCCTCCGCCGTTCTCGGCGAGGAAATCCCCGGCTTCCGGACCAGCAAGAGCTGCAACCTCTCGCCGGGCGACGCGCCGGTCGAGCTGTTCGAAGCCAAGGTCGCCGAGCTCCTCGGCTACAACCGCCGCTTCAGCGAGGTCGTTCAGGGGCAGCGCTACGAGGTCGGCCAGCAGTTCAAGCCGCACCACGATTTCTTCCACCGCGGCCAGAGCTACTACAAGGACGTGACCGAGATGGGCGGCCAGCGGACCTGGACGGCGATGCTGTTCCTGAATCGCCCCGAGGCGGGCGGCTGCACCGGCTTCCCCGAAGCCGCCGTCCAGGCGGATCCGGAGCCGGGATCGCTCCTTATCTGGAACAACATGGCGGCTGACGGGCGTCCGAACCCGAACTCGCTCCACCACGGCATGCCGGTCGAGGCGGGGCTGAAATATGTCCTCACCAAGTGGTTCCGGGAGCGGCCGCTGCTCTTCTGACCGGCGCGGCGCCGGCGTCAGGCCTCGGGACGATCCCGCCGCAGCCGCTCGATCCGCTGCGCCGCCTCGTCGAGCACGGCGGCGATCTCGTGGAGCGTCGCGTCGTCCATGTCCTCGCGGGTAACGCGGTGCCAGAGCGCGGCGAGGAGGTTCGAGACGGCGCGGCCGATCGGCGCCGCGCCGGCGCGGCGCGGACCGGCGCCGAGGCCCTGGAGGCGTTCGAGCAGCCCCTCGGCTTCCTCGGCGCGCTCGGCCAGCCAGGCGCGGCCCTCGTCGGTGGCGCGGAAGACCTTGCGGGCGCCTTCGCCCGGCACCTCCTCGATGTGGCCCATGTCCTGCAGCATGGTGAGCGTCGGATAGACGACGCCGGGACTCGGCACATAGGCGCCGCCGGACATCTCCTCGATCGCGCGGATGAGGTCGTAGCCGTGGCGGGGCTCGGCGGCGATCAGATGGAGGAGGACGAGGCGGAGCTGAGCCGAATCGAACTGGCGCCGGCGCCGCCGGCCGCGTCCGCCGCCTCCCCAGTCTCCCCAGTCACCGCCGCGGCCGAAGGGGCCGCCGGGCCCGAAGGGACCGCCGGGGCCGAACGGGCCGCCGGGGCCGAACGGGCGGGGTCCGCAGTCGAGGCCGAAGCCGCGGGGGCCGAAACCGAAGCGCATTGCCATGATCCTGCTCCTTCTTTGACGTTCGAGATATATCTTAGCTGCATCTTCGCTGCAAGAGCTGTATTAGGTCGGCAACTCAGTCGGCTCGTGTGCGACTCGCCGTCTCGCCCGGCGGCGTCGCTTGCGGTAGAGCGCTGGCGTGGCCGACCTCTTCGCAGACGATCCCCCTCCCCCGCCCGTCGGCGCCGGAACGCCGGCGGCCGGTGCGCCGCTTGCCGATCGGCTGCGGCCGGCGCGGCTGGACGAGGTGGTCGGCCAGGATCATCTCACCGGGCCGGAAGGCGCGATCGGCCGGATGGTGGCGGCGGGCAAGCTCGCCTCGATGGTGCTCTGGGGCCCGCCCGGGACCGGGAAGACCACGATTGCGCGCCTGCTCGCCGATGCCGTCGGCCTGCGCTTCGTCGCGATCTCCGCCGTCTTCTCCGGCGTCGCGGACCTCAAGAAGGTGTTCGCCGAGGCGCGGGATTACGCCAAAGCGGGGCGGCAGACGCTGCTGTTCGTGGACGAGATCCACCGCTTCAACCGCGCCCAGCAGGACGGCTTCCTCCCCTTCGTCGAGGACGGCACGGTGGTGCTGGTCGGCGCGACGACGGAGAATCCCAGCTTCGAGCTCAACGCGGCTCTTCTCAGCCGCGCCCAGGTGCTGATCCTAGACCGGCTCGATCATCACGCGCTGGCGAAGCTCCTCGACCGGGCGGAGGCGGAGACGGGCCGCCCGCTCCCACTCACGCCCCACGCACGCGACGCCCTGATCGCGACCGCAGACGGGGACGGCCGCTTCCTCCTCAACCAGGCGGAGACGCTTTTCTCGATCGAGCTCGACGCCGCGCTCGACCCTGCCGCTCTCTCCGCGCTCCTCCATCGGCGCGTGGCCGTCTACGACAAGGATCGGGAAGGCCATTACAACCTCATCTCCGCGCTCCACAAAGCGATGCGCGGCTCCGATCCCCAGGCCTCGCTCTATTATCTCGCGCGGATGCTCACCGCGGGCGAGGAGCCGCTCTACCTCCTGCGCCGGATCGTCCGCTTTGCCTCGGAGGATATCGGCCTCGCCGACCCCAATGCGCTGGTCCAGTGCCTCGCCGCGAAGGACGCCTACGATTTTCTCGGCTCGCCCGAAGGCGAGCTCGCGATCGTCCAGGCCTGCCTCTATTGCGCCACCGCGCCGAAATCGAACGCCGCCTATGTCGCCCAGAAGGCGGCGTGGCGGACGGCGAAGGAGACGGGATCGCTGATGCCGCCCAAGAACATCCTCAACGCGCCGACGAAGCTGATGAAGGAGGTCGGCTACGGCAAGGGCTATCGCTACGACCATGACGCCGAGGGCGGCTTTTCGGGCGATAATTACTGGCCGGAGGAGATGGAGCGCCAGAGTTTCTACGAGCCCACGGACCGCGGCTTCGAGAAGCGCGTTGGCGAACGCATGGCCTGGTGGGAGGAGCAGCGTGCAAAGCGTGACGATTAAGGCCGCGGCGGCGGCGTTGGGCGCTGTGCTCCTCGCCCTCGCGCCGGCCTCGGCGCAGGTCGGGCGGCCGGAGCATGTCCGGGCGGTCGCCGCCGGGTACAAAGCGAGCTTCATCTGCTCGAACTGGTTCAACGCCGGCATGGACGAGGCGGGCACCGCCGCCGACGACCTGCGCGGCACCTATCCGGAGCTCAACCCGCTCTTCTCCCAGCTCCCCGCGGAGCTCGACCGGATCAACCGCCGCGTCGCCGTCCGCTACAGCGAGGACATGCCGCCGCGCATCGCGGTCTGGCGCCTCTATCTCGGCTGCGCGCTGCTCCCGATCGGGGCGCGGCCGGAGGATGCGCGGGCGGTGCCGGCGCTGTCGCAGGACCCGCCGGAGTTCGGCGCCTTCGACCGGCGGCCCTGGCCGATGGGCGACGTCCGCGCGACGGCACTTCCGCAAGGCGACGCCCGCGCCCTCGCCCGCTCCTTTGCCAGCGCCTTCGACCGGCGCACCTACGGCCAGGGCAGCGAGACGACTGCGGTGCTGGTCGTCCAGGACGGCCGCATCGTCGCCGAGCGCTACCGCCCGGACTTCGACATGCACCGCTCGCAGCGGACCTGGTCGGTGGCGAAGAGCATCGCCGGGACGGTGCTCGGCGCGGCGGTCCAGCAGGGGCTGATCCGGACCGACCAGCCGGCGCCCGTCCCCGAATGGCAGAGCCCGGGCGATCCGCGGCGCGCGATCACGTTCGACCAGCTGATGCGGATGGCGAGCGGCCTCCACTCGGACTTTCCCGGCAACCGCACCGACGATCTCTATTTCGGCGGAGTCGCGGTGCGCGACCAGATCGCCGGCTGGCCTCTGGTGGCGCCGCCGGGGACCCGCTTCCGCTACGCCAACAACGATACGCTGGCGGCGATCCGCGCCCTCCAGCACGTGCTCGGCGACGGCGACGAGAGCCGCCTCTTCCCGTTCCACGCCCTCTTCTGGCGGATCGGCATGACTCGGACCGTCCCCGAGACCGACTGGCGCGGCCATTTCATCATGTCGAGCCAGGTCTGGACGACCGCGCGCGATCTCGCCCGCCTCGGCCTTCTCTATCTGAACGACGGCGTCTGGCAGGGCGAACGGATCCTCCCGCGGGGTTGGCGCGACCATGTCGGGCGGCGCGGCCCGGCCCAGCCGGCCGCGGGCGAAGGCTATGGCGCCACCTGGTGGACCTTCGCGGCCGACAGCGGCCTTCCCGCAGACGCGATCGTCGCCCAGGGCAATCGCGGCCAATATGTCGCCGTGATTCCGTCTCGGCGGCTGGTGATCGTCCGCCGCGGCTTCGACGCGGGCGGCATGGCGTTCGACTTCGACGCCTTCACCCGCGACGTCCTCGCCGCCCTGCGCTGAGCGGGGGCGGAACCAGCGCCAGCCTCCGCTCATTGTCCGGAGGCAACGATCGGCAACAGGGGTTTCGCATATGTACGACCGACCGGCCCGTCACGACGGCGGCATGTTCCGCGGCGAATTCATGGAGTGGCTGCCGCGCATACTCGGCGCGATCGCCATCCTCATCGTCGCCTGGATCCTCGCCCGCGCCGCGAAATGGGCGATCGCCAAGGTGGTCGATCGGGTGCCGGCGCTGAGGCGCCATTATGAGGCGGAGCCCGGCAAGACGCTCGGCAGCCTGATCGGCGACGTCGCCTTCTGGCTCATTCTCCTGATCGGCATCATGCTCGCCCTCCAGCCGCTCAGGCTGACGCAGGTGCTGCAGCCGGTGCAGCAGCTCACCAACAACGCCTTCGCCTTCATCCCGAACATCATCGGCGCGGCGCTCATCTTCATCGTCGGCCTCGTCGTCGCGAAGATCGTGCGGCGGCTCGTCGAAGGGGCGCTCCTCGCCGCCAACGCCGACGGCTGGATGCGCCGAGCCGGCCTCTCCGACGCGCCGGCCGGCGCACCTGCCGCGGTCGCCGGTGCTCCGGCGGAGGTGTCGACGGCCCCTGCTCCGCGCACATCGATCAGCCGCTCGATCGCGACGCTGGTCTTCTACCTCATCATGATCCCGGTCACGATCAGCGCCCTGGACGCGCTGCGCATCCGAGCAATCTCGGCGCCCGCGACTCAAATGCTGCAGACCATCACCAATGCCATCCCCAACGTCCTCGGGGCCCTGATCCTGCTCGCGATAGGGTTCATCCTCGGCCGGCTCGCCAAGGCGGCCATCGAGCAGCTTCTGCCGTCGATGGGCTTCGACCGTTCGGTGGCGGCACTCGGCTTCACATCGGGCGCGGCGACGCCGTCGCGCACCGTCGGCACGGCGGTGATGATCGCGATCCTGCTCTTCTTCGCGGTGCAGGCGGCCCAGCTTCTCGGCTCGCCGATCATCGCCGTTATGCTGGCGCAGGTGCTCGAGCTCGGCGGGCAGGTGCTGTTCGGGACGATCATCATTCTCGCCGGCGTCGTGATCGCGCGTGTCGTCTCCGGGCTGGTGAGCGGCGCCGAGTCGACTGGCTGGCTTCCGGCAGTCATACGCTGGTCGATCATCGCTCTCGCCGTCGCCATGGGACTGCGCTTCATGGGGCTGGCGAACGAGATCGTGATCATCGGCTTCACCGCGATCATCGGCTCGGCGGCCGTCGCCTGCGCGCTCGCCTTCGGCCTCGGCGGGCGTCCGACGGCGCACAAGCTGCTCGAGCGGTGGAGCGACGCCAATGCCGTGCCGGCGCCTCCGAGGGCGCCTCGCCCCCCGAGAGCGCCGACCGGCGGCACCACGGGCGGAGCGCCGGACGACAGCCAGCCGCCCCTGGTGTGAGCCACGGCCGCTTCGCCCGCTTCGCGGCCATCGACTGGTCCGGCGCAAAGGGAACGAAGCACAAGGGGATCGCCGTCGGCCTCTGCGAGGCGGGCGGCGGTCCCCCTTTCCTCGTCGAGCCGCCGGACGGCATCTGGTCGCGATCCGCGGTGCTCGATTGGGTGCTCGCGACGAAGGGTGAGGCGCCGACCCTCTATGGCTTCGACCTCTCGGCCGCCTTCGCCTTCGCCGATTGCGGAGCCTATTTCCCCGGCTGGGAACGCAGCCCGGCCGACGTGCGCGGCCTCTGGCGTCTGGTCGAGGAGATCTGCGCTGGCGAGCCGGATCTCGGCGCCTCGGCTTTCCACGACCACCCGCAAGCGAGCCGGCATTTCCGCCGCCACGGCGGCCGCTGCGGCGACCAGTTCACGCCCGGCGCGGGGCGGATGCGGGTGGTCGAGCTGGAGGAGAAAAGGCAGGGTCTGTGCAATCCGGTCAGCAACTTCAATCTCGTCGGTGCCGCCCAGGTCGGCAAGTCGAGCCTGACGGGCATGCGGCTGTTCCTGCGCCTCGACGGCATCGTGCCGCTCTGGCCCTTCGATCCGCGGCCGGCGCTGGGCTCCGCGATCGTCGAGATCTACACCAGCATCGCAGCCTTCGCCGCCGGGCTGCCGCGCGGGCGATCGAAGGTGCGCGACGCGGGCGTGCTGGACGTCGCTCTGGCGGCCTTGGGCAGCCGTCCGCACCGGCCGCTCGCTTGCTATCACGACCATGCGACCGACGCACTGATCACCGCCGCCTGGCTGCGGCGATTCGCCGACGAGGAATCGCTGTGGTCGCCCGCTCGCCTAACCGCCGAGATCGCCGACACCGAGGGCTGGACCTTCGGCGTCCTTTGACGCATTTCTCAGCCGCGTGCCGGGTTAGCTCAGCTGGTAGAGCAACTGATTTGTAATCAGTAGGTCGTCGGTTCGAGTCCGACACCCGGCACCATCCTGAGGGTCGGTGTGGAAACTCCTCCCGCGACGCCGGACGGCGGCCGTCTTTATGATAGCGTTACCGCGCTTAGCGCCCCGGGGCGCCGTCGATCGATCGCGCCGGCCGCGACGCGATTGCTATGCAGCCGCCTCAGCCATAGGCTCCGGAACTTGAGCAGGATAAGCAGACGATCTCGCGGCAGCGTCACCATCCAGAACGTCGCGCGGGCGGCGGGCGTTTCGGCGATGACCGTCTCGCGCGTGGTCAACGGCGAGCCCAATGTCCGCGACACCACGCGCGAGGCGGTGCTCGCCGCCATCGCCGAGCTCAATTACTCGCCCAACGCCGCCGCGCGCAGCCTCGCGGCCGGCGAGGCGACCCATGTCGGCCTCCTCTACGCCAATCCCAGCGCGGCCTATCTGAGCCGCTTCCTGATCGGCGCCCTCGAGGCCGCCCGCCGCGTCGGCTGCCACCTGATCCTCGAAGCCTGCGAGTCCGAGAGCGCGGACGAGCAGGCGGAAGCGACGCGCCGCTTCGTCACCAGCAATGTCGAGGGCGTGATCCTGCCGCCGCCGCTCTCCGAATCACACGCGGTCATCGCCGAACTCGATTCCGCCGAGATCCCGGTCGTCACCGTCGCGACGGGCTTCCCGCGCCCGGACAGCCTCAACGTGCGCATCGACGATTTCGCGGCCGCGGCCGAGATGACCCGCCTTCTGCTCGATCTCGGCCACCGCAACATCGGCTTCATCAAGGGCCACCCGGACCACATCGCCAGCCACGAGCGCGCCCGCGGTTTCGCGGCGGCGCTGAAGGACTATGGCGTCGATCCGGCCAAGGCGCCGGTCGAGCAGGGCTATTTCACCTTCCGCTCCGGCCTGGTCGCCGCCGAGCGGCTGCTCGCCCGCCGCAACCGGCCGACCGCGATCTTCGCCAGCAACGACGACATGGCCGCCGCCGCGGTCAGCGTCATTCACCGCCGCGGCCTCTCCGTGCCGGGCGACATCAGCGTCGTCGGCTTTGACGACACGCTGATCGCGACCACGATCTGGCCCGAGCTGACGACGGTGAAGCAGCCGATCGCGGCGATGGCCGAAGCGGCGCTCAATCTCCTTCTGTCGAACCTTCGAGCCCGGCGCACCGGCGCTGCCGCCCTACCGGCCGAGCAGGTCCTCGCGCACGACATGATCGTCCGCGAATCCTCCGCCGCGCCGAACAGCGCAGCCGCCCGGCAGGCGGAGCCGCAGCCGCGGCTGCGCGCCGGCCCCGCGCGCGGCTGAGCTTTGTTGACGCGGGCGCTTCAAATTCCGCTCGTTACGCTAACATGCGGCCCTTCAGGCCCGGCGCAGCGTTCTCGCCGCACGCAGCAGCGCGGGCTGGCGGAGCCCCAGATCGCGATCGGCCGCCCCCGCTGGAGCACGACATGATCGGAGGAGACGGGGTTCAGCCTCGGCACCGCCTCGACGGCGGCCTGGCCGCGAGCGCGAGCAGCCGCTTCATGTCAGAGCGCGGCGCGCGGGCTGGCAAAGCCGGGCACGTCGACCTCGAACGCGAACAGAGCGCCCGCTTCGGGCTGGTCGGCCATCCGCTCCGGCTTGATCCCCTGCCGCGCCGTCGTCGCATAGACGGTGCATAAATCCTCGCCGCCGAACGCGATCTTGGTGATGTTGGACACCGGGAAGGCGACCCGCTCGAGCAGCTCGCCGCCGGGCGAATAGCGCCGCGCCTCCCACCCCCAATAGAGGCTGATCCAGACGCAGCCCTCAGCATCGATCGTCGGCCCGTCGGGGAAGCCCTCCTTCTCGCCCAGCTTCAC
>DASWMB010000037.1:0-2103 GCA_036399955.1 Allosphingosinicella sp.
TGTAGAGGGTGCCGATCTTGCCGCCGTCCGTGTCGTAGACGTTGGTGTCGTCGATCCGCGCCGAAATGAGGCGCCTGACGCCCTCGCGCGCCTCGCCGGCAGGGGCGGCGGCCGGGCCGTCCGCTCGCGTCTCGTCCATCGTTTGCTCCTCTCGCCAGTTCCGGTTTCAACCGAGGCGCGCGCGGGTGGTTCCGGCGGGCGGCTCGGCGGGCGGTTCAGGCGGGCGGTTCAGGCGCCGCCTGGGCGGCGAGCCAGCGGTCGAGCGCGGCGAGGACATGCTGCTGCTCGGCGGGGGTGAGCGCGCGGCCGGCGGCGATGCCGTGCCATTTGACGAGGCAAAAGCGGCAGCAGGTGGCGGTGGCGTGCTGGGCGATGAAGACGGGATGGCCGCGCATCGGCGTCTGGCGGCCGTCATTGGCGGGTTCGGCCGGGGCGAGCCGGGCGGCGATGAAGTCGACGGCGTGGGCGCGGATCGTGTCCGGCCCCTTGGCGGCGAGATAGGCGCGCTCGCTGGGCCCGAGGCGGAAGCGGCTGCGGAAGCGCGAGCGGGCGAGGCCGGCGAAGATGGTGTCGAGCGGTCTCAGGGGGTGGCGCCTTCTCGGGATGCTGTTGCGGGGGAAACGTGGCGTGGCGGGCGGCCGTTCCGGTTGGGGTCTGTCCGGCGGCGGACAGGCGGGAGTCCGCTTCCGGACAGAGGCGGGGCGCGCGCCACCTTGGCGCGAGCGGCGCGCGGTGGGGACTGCGGTGGCACGGCTCTTGCTGCATCAAATGCGAAGCTGAACAGGGAGACGAAGATGCGGACGAGGATTTTGATGGCGGCAGCTTTGCTCGCGGTGGCGGCGCCGGCGGCGGCGCAGGAGGTGGTGCCGCTGGGCCGGTTCGATTCGATCCAGCTCAACGGCGGCGGCAGCGTCCGGCTGCGCCATGGCCCGGTTCAGCGGGTGACCTTGATCCGGGGCAGCACCCGCTATTCGCAGGTCCGCGTGAAAGGCGGCGAGCGGGAATTGGTGATCGACGCCTGCACCAGAAGCTGCCCGCGGCGCTACGACCTCGAGGTGGAGATCGTCACGCCCGACGTCGGCGCGGTGGCGGTCAACGGGGGCGGCGAGATCGTGGTGGCGAGCGGTTTTCCGGGGCAGGAATCGGTGGCGGCGGCGGTGAATGGCGGCGGCGTCATCGACCTGCGCGCGCTGCCGGTGCGCGAGGCGGCGGCGTCGGTGCATGGCGGCGGCAGCCTCAAGGTGCGGCCGGCGGCCAGCCTCGCCGCCTCGGTGATGGGCGGCGGCGAGATCCGCTATTGGGGCAATCCCGAGGTCGCCACCTCGATCAACGGCGGCGGGCTGGTGCGGCGGGGGGACTGAGCGACGCGCAGTTTTTCAGGCTGAACCAGATGGCGGTTGCTCCCCGGCGAAAGCCGGGGGTCCAGCTGCGCTGGAGTCTGGACCCCGGCCTTCGCCGGGGAACAGTCCAAGGGCGGCGCCGGGTAGCGCCGCCCTTGCCGGTTAGCGCGCGTCGACGAGGACGATCTCGGTCTCGTCGAGGGCGCGGATGGTGAGCGTCTGCTCGCCGGTGACGGCGACGCCGTCGCGGGCTTCGGCGCGGACGCCGTTGACCTCGACCGGGCCGTTGACCGCGACCAGATAGACGTGCCGCGTGGGATCGAGCGTGAGCTCGGCGGCCTCGCCCGCTTTCAGCGTCGCGCCCATCACGCGGGCGGCGGCGTTGATCCTGAGCGCCTCGGCGTCGTCCGCGAAGCCGCTCGCCAAAGTGACGAAGCTGCCGTCGCGCTCATGCTTCGGGAATTCGCGGGCGCCCCAGCTCGGCTCGGCGCCGCGCCGGTCGGTCTCGACCCAGATCTGGAACAAGGTGGTCTGCTCGTCCTCCAGATTATATTCGGCGTGGCGGACGCCGGTGCCGGCCGACATGACCTGGACGTCGCCGGCCCCGGTGCGGCCCTTGTTTCCCATCGAATCCTGATGGGTGATCGCGCCCTGGCGGACATAGGTGATGATCTCCATGTCCGAATGCGGGTGCGGCGGGAAGCCGGACTTGGCGGCGATCTCGTCGTCGTTCCAGACCCGGATCGCGCCCCAGCCCATGCGG
>DASWMB010000038.1:0-11737 GCA_036399955.1 Allosphingosinicella sp.
CGATCCGGACCGCCAGGTCGTCATAGCGTTTTACGAAGCGCGGCGTGCGCTCGAACAGGCCGAGCATATCGTCGGTGACAAGGATCTGGCCGTCGCACCGCGCCGAGGCGCCGATGCCGATCGTCGGGCAGGAGACGGCGCGGGTCGCCTCGTTGGCGATCTCCTCCATCACCCCTTCGAGGACGAGCGCGAAGCAGCCCGCCTCGGCGACCGCGCGCGCGTCGGCGAGGATCTTCGCAGCCTCCGCCTCGTCCCTGCCGCGTGCCCGATAGCCGCCGAGCGCGTTTACCGCCTGCGGGGTCAGGCCGACATGGCCGATCACCGGGATTCCTCGGCGAACGAGAAAGGCGACCGTCTCAGCCATCGCCTCCCCGCCCTCGAGCTTCACCGCCGCCGCGCCGGTCTCCTTGAGGACGCGCGCCGCGCTCGCGAACGCCTGCTCCGGGCTCGCCTCGTAGGAGCCGAACGGCATGTCGATCGCGACCAGCGCGTGCCACGATCCGCGCACCACCGCCGCACCGTGCGCGCACATCATCTCGAGCGTGACCGGGATCGTCGAGGGCAGGCCGTAGATCACCTGGCCGAGGCTGTCGCCGACCAGCAGCATGTCGCAATGCGGATCGAGCAATTGCGCCATCCGCGCCGTATAGGCGGTGAGCATCACGATCGGCTCGCCGCCCTTGCGCTGCTGGATGGCGGGCGCGGTCAGCCGCCGCATCGGCGCCGGCGTCGGGTGCGCCCGGCTGGTCGAGGTGTCGATCGTGTAGGTGGACATGACCGACGGTCTAGCCGCTTAGCGCACGGCTGGCAAAATAGGCGCTAGTTCCTCGGATCGTAGGCGTTGGGGAGGTTGCCCTCGCGGGGCTCGCGGTAGCGGTCCCTCAGCCTGGTCTGGCGGTTCTCGAGCGACTGGCGGACGCCGTCGATCCAGACCGCTTCGACGTTGCTCGACAGCTCGAGCGGGTCGCCGCTCCAGATCACCACATCGCCGCGGCGGCCGGGGCGCAGCGAGCCGATCTCGCCGCCGAGGCCGAACGCCTCGGCGGGCCGCGAGCTGATCGCGGCGAACGCCTCGTCCCAGCTGAGGCCGCTATGGCCGGGCACGCGGGCGATCGCGACGAGATTGCCGGCATATTGGGTCGAGACCCTGACCTGCCGCGCCTCGTCGTCGTTGATCATGCCGATGCCGACCTGCACCCCCGCCTCGCGCATCCGGCCGATGTTCGACTGGGTGGCGGCGAGCTGCTCGAAGCTGGCGGGAAGGTCGGTGAGCGCGTTGGCGATCACCGGCACGCCCGCCGCCGCGATCTCGCGCGCGACGCGCCAGCCCTCGGTCGCTCCGACGAGGATCAGGCGCAGGCGCGGGAATTCGCGCTTCAGCGCCAGCGCCTGGAGGATGTCGGACGCGCGCTCGACATGGATCAGCAGATATTGCTGGCCGCGCACGACCGGCACCAGAGCCGCGGCATCGAAGCGCGTGAGGAGCACGTCGTCGCGGCGCTCGTTGCCGGTGATGACGACGGGATTCTCGTCGACGTCCTCGGGCGGCACGTCCTGCGTCGGTCCCGAGCGGGTGCCGCCGCCGCTGATCGGCACGCGCAGCTCGCCCGCCTCGCGCAGCGCGTTGCGGAGCAGGGCGTGAGCCGAGGGACGGCTGCCGCCGGCCTGCTGCGCGCCTTCCTCGCCGAACTCGACGAACTGGAACAGGCGGCGGCGGGTGATCGGCTGCATGTCGCTGCCGAGGTCGATCACGGCCCCCTGCCCCGCGAAGATGCTGCGCGAGGCGCCCGGGGCGACGACGGCACGGGTCACGCCTGCGGCGCGGTTGACGCCGATCGCGGCGGCCTGCGAGTTGATCGCCGGCGCGATGTCGATCGCCGCGCTGAACGGCGAGTTGGACGCCGAGACGTCGTTGGTCGCGTTGACCGCATCGACCTCCACGAGGCCGATGCGCGAGAAGCCGGCGACGATGCCCGGCGTCACCCACCGCCCCTGCGCGTCGACAACCGTCGCGCCCGCGGGAACGGCGACGCCGGCCCCGGCCGCGACGACCCGACCGTTGTTGATCACCACCGTACCCCCATCGATCGGCGGCGTGCCGTCGCCGAGCACGACGCGGCCGCCGGTGATCGCGACCGACTGGGCGAACGCAGGCAGCGCCGAGGCCAGGGCGGCGGCGAAGACGGCCGAGCGGATCAGGGCCTTGCTCATTTCACGTCTCCCTCGCCCGGCTGGCCGAGCTCGAAGTCGGTGACCGGCCGCAGCCTCGGATTGTTCATGTCGTAGAGCAGGGCGCCGTCGATCCAGACCTGCTGCGGCCTTGTGTAGACGCTG
Organism: Allosphingosinicella sp.; assembly: GCA_036399955.1. Classification (GTDB taxonomy): domain Bacteria; phylum Pseudomonadota; class Alphaproteobacteria; order Sphingomonadales; family Sphingomonadaceae; genus Allosphingosinicella. Next base: position 2,335 of record DASWMB010000038.1, read on the forward strand.
AACGGATGCCCGTTCCAGAGGACGACGTCGGCGCGCTTGCCGGCGCGAAGGCTCCCCGTCTCGTTCTCGATGCCGAGCGAGCGGGCGGGATTGAGGCTGACCCAGCGCCACGCCTCCTCGTCGCTGATCTGGAGGCCCATGCGCCGGCCGTCGGAGAGCGCCTTGGCCGCTTCCTGGTTGAGGCGCTGGATGCCGTTGGCGTCGTCCGAATGGATGATCGTGCAGGCGCCCGCGGCATGGACCAGCGGCGCATTCTCGTTGATCGCGTCGTAGGATTCCATCTTGAAGCCCCACCAGTCCGCCCAGACGGCGGCGCAGGTGTTGTTCTCCCGCAGGAGGTCCGCGATCTTGTAGGCCTCGGTGGCGTGGTGGAAGCTCGCGATCCGGAAGCCGAACTCGCGCGCCATGTCGAGCATGATCGCCATCTCGTCGGCGCGGTAGCAATGGTTGTGGACGAGGATGTCGCCGTTCAGCACGTCGACCAAGGTGTCGAGCTGGAGGTCGCGGGTGGTGGTCGCGTCGCGGGCGCGGCGGTCGCGATATTCGGCCGCGCGCTGCCAGGTCGCGCGCATCACCGCGACATTGCCCATGCGGGTCGCCGGCATGGTGTTGCGGCTGCCGTAGACACGCTTGGGATTCTCTCCGCAGGCCATCTTGAGGCCGCGCCGCGCGCCCGGGAAGCGCATCTGCTGCATGGTGCGCGCGGGGACGTTGCGGAGAACGACGCTGCGCCCGCCGAACAAATTGGCCGAGCCGGGAAGGACCTGCAGCGTGGTGACGCCGCCATTGGCAAGCGCGCGGGTGAAGCCGGGATCCTGCGGCCAGACGCTGTGCTCGGCCCAGACTTCGGGACGGACCGGGTTGGTCGCTTCGTTGCCGTCCGAATGCGCCTCGACGCCCGGGCTCGGATAGTCGCCGAGATGACTGTGATTGTCGATGATGCCCGGGGTCACCCAGCGCCCTGCGCCGTCGATGCGGGTGGCGCCTTCCGGGATCGCAGTGTCGGGGCCACCGATCGCCTGGATGCGGCCGTCCGCCATCACGATCGTGCCGTTCTCGATCCGCCCGCCTTCGCCGTCGAAGATGGTCGCGCCGGTGATCGCCGTCGGCACGCCCGGATAGGGCCGGTAGGTGGAGGGATAGGGATCCGCCGGCGGCGAATAGCGCGCGGGCACCGCCTTGCCCTGGCCTTCTCGGCTGGAGGCGGACTGCGCCTCGCTCCTCTGGTTGGCGCAGCCGATGAGAGCCGCGACCGCGGTCGCGGCGGCAACGAGCCTGAGCTTCATTAACGGTTCTCCCCGTCCGGTCCGCGGTTCGGGTTTGCGCCGCCGCCCGCGTCCGGGCCGCCCGTGTCGGGACCGCCCACGTCGGGACCGCCCATGGCCGGACCGCCGGCGCGCGGCGGATCGTTCGCCTCCCCGAGCGGGTCACGGCCGGCCTTCATCTCGTTGCCGGTATGGGTGCCCGCGGCATCGCGGTCCACGAGTTGCGCTTCGCCGGCCATGACGTTGCGGCCATGGTCGCCGCCGGTGGTGTCGCCGCGTGGCCCGTCCTTGCCGAGCGTCTCGAGATGCATCCCCTTCTTGAGGAAGGGCGAAATCGCCATCAGCAGCACCCCGATGCCGACGCCGACCCAACCGATCGTCGAAAAGACGTCGGCATAGGTGGCGAGCTGCGCGCCCGGGTCGGTGACGACGCCGCCGACCGTGTCACCCGAGGTCGCCTGCGCGACGAAGCCCGCCAGCGTATGCGCGAGCGCCGAGGCAAGGAACCAGACGCCCATCATCAGACCGACGATGCGCGGCACCGACAGCTTGGTGATCATCGAGAGGCCAACCGGCGACAGGCAGATCTCGCCGGTCGTGTGCAGCAGGTAAGCGAGGAACAGCCAGATCAACGGGACCCGGAAATCGGGGCCGGCGAAATACTGAATGCCGACCACGAGGACGAGGAAGCCGAGGCCGGCCTGGAGGATGCCGAGGCCGAACTTGAGCGGCGTCGACGGCTCCATCCCGCGCCGGTTGAGCCAGCCCCAGCCGACCGCGAAGAGCGGCGCGAGCAGGACGATGAGTCCCGGATTGAAGAAGTTGGTCTGAGCCGCCGTCATGCGGATGCCGCCTGCGACCGTGAGGTCGCTGTTGCGATCCGCATAGAGGGTCATCGAGCTGCCGGCCTGCTCGAACAGCGTCCAGAACAGCACGGTGAAGATGATCAGCACCAGCGCTACGATCATGCGCGACCGCTCGGCGCCTTTGAGCGCGAACCACGAATAGAGCAGCATGCCGGCGAAGATCAGCGGCGCGCCGATGCTGAGCACGGTGGTGACGATCTCGTCGCGCTGCACCAGGAACCACATCGGGAGCAGCATGATGAGGCCGCCGATATAGATCATTCCCTCGGTGGTGAGGCCCATCGCGCCCTTGCGGCGCAGGACGTCAGGCCGCGGCGGCTCGGCCTTCCCGAGCAGGTGCTTCTGACCGGCGAGGAAGGTGAGGAGGCCGAGCAGCATGCCGAAGCCGGCGAGGCCGAAGCCATAGGCCCAGCCGTAGCGAATTCCGAGATAGCCGCAGCCGAGCGTCGCGAGCACCGAGCCGAGGTTGATGCCCATGTAGAAGATCGTGAAGCCGCGGTCGCGCCGCGGGTCGTCGGGCGCGTAGAGGGAGCCGACGATGGTCGAGATATTGGCCTTCAGGAAGCCGACGCCGACGATGATCAGCGACAAAGAGAGGAAGAGGATCTGGATGTAGAGCGGGTCCTGCACGACCCGCGTCTGGAAACCGCCCGTCGGCACCGACACCGAGACGCCGATCGCGGCGCCGTTCTGGACCGCCATGCCCTCTCCCGAAAAGGTCAGCGGGGCGCGCTGCCCCTGGGCGTTGGCGATGAACAGCTGGCGCTCCTCGCCCCTGCCCTCGGTGATGACCTCGTAGCTCGAACCGGCAACGTCGACATATTGCCGCGAGCCGGATCCTTCGAAGGCCATGCCGAAGTGGCCGAACACGAGCAGCAGGGCGCCGATCGTAACCGCCTTGCGGGAGCCGAGATAGCGGTCGGCGATGAGGCCGCCGAGCACCGGCATGAGATAAACCAGCGAGGCGTAGGCCGCATAGAGGCCCTGGGCCTCCTCGTCGCCGAACAGGAAATGCTGGGTGAGGTAGAGCACCAGCAGGGCGCGCATTCCGTAGAAGGAAAAGCGTTCCCACATCTCCGCGAAGAACAGGACGGCCAAGCCCTTCGGGTGGCCGAAGAAGCTGGTGTCGTCGGATGGTTTGTCGCGATCGGGATAAGCGGTGCTGGCCATCTGGCGCGCTCCCTCCACTGGTTTACCCGGCCGTTTTGTCGGCGGCCCTCTCGAAGGGGGCGCACACTAGCGCTCCAATCCGACTTGTGAAGCGGATTGTTGCGCCTGTCCGCCACTGCTAGCGCGCGGGCCATGTTCAACGACCTTTCCTCGCCGCTCTCGCTGCTCGAAACCCGCCGCTCCGGACGGCCGCGCGACCTCGTCGCTCCCGGCCCGTCACCGGACGAGCTGAGGCGCATCCTCGCCGTCGCCGCGCGGACGCCGGACCACGGCAAGCTCCACCCCTGGCGCTTCGTCCACGTGGCGCAGGACCGCCGCGCCGGCTTCGCCGATCTTCTCCGCCGCGCCTATCTCGCCGGCAATCCCGATGCCGGCCGGCTCGAGCTCGAGGCCGGCGACCGCTTCGCCCATCAGGCGCCGGAGCTGGTCGTCGCCCTCTCCACACCGGTCGTGCCGCACAAGATCCCGCTCTGGGAGCAGCAGCTCTCCTGCGGCGCGGCCTGCATGAACCTCCTGATCGCCGCGCATGCCATGGGCTATGCCGCCGGCTGGGTCACCGGCTGGGCGGCCTACTCGCCGATCGTCGTCGAATCGTTCGGCGCGACCGGCGACCATGATCGGATCGCCGCCTTCATCTTCCTCGGCACACCCGGCGCCGAGCAGGAGGAGCGCCCGCGGCCCGATTACGACGACGTCGTCGGCGAATGGACTCCACAAAGCGCTTGACTGCGGCGCTGTGTTAGAACAGCATCACACAGGATGAGCAACGAAGAACGCCCCGTCTACCTGCGCCTCCGCGACACCATCGCGGCCCGCATCCTCGAAGGGAAGGTGGCCGACGGCGACGCCCTCCCATCGGTGCGCAGCCTCGCCGCCGAATATGGCGCCAATCCGCTGACCGTCGCCAAGGCCTATCAGACCTTTCAGGAGGAGGGGCTGATCGTCGTCCGCCGCGGCGTCGGCATGTTCGTCGCCGAAGGCGCCGCCGCGAAGCTGCGCGACACGGAGCGCCGCGAGTTCCTCGAGAACCGCTGGCCGGACATCGCCGCCCACATGCGCCGGCTGGACCTCGACGTGACCGATCTCGTGGAGCGCGCGCTCGGCTGAGCCGGCTCGAGGCGCCCCTGTCATCCTCACGAAAGTCAGGATTCCATGAACACGGCGTGCGAAATTCTGGACGATCCGAGTTCATGGATGCCGGATCAAGTCCGGCATGACGGACGGTGCAGCTCCGCGTCTGGGGCGACGTTCGGACGCTTCACGCCTCACCCCATGTTCTTCACGATCTCCTCGACCATCTTTTTGGCGTCGGCGAGCAGCATCATCGTGTTGTCGCGGTAGAACAGCTCGTTGTCGACGCCGGCATAGCCGACGCCGCCCATCGAGCGCTTGATGAAGAGGACGGTCTTGGCGCGTTCGACGTCGAGCACCGGCATCCCGTAGATCGGCGAGGTCTTGTCGGTCTTCGCCGCCGGGTTGGTGACGTCGTTGGCGCCGATCACGAAGGCGACGTCGGTGCGGGCGAATTCCGAGTTGATGTCTTCGAGCTCGAACACCTCGTCATAGGGGACGTTCGCCTCGGCGAGGAGCACGTTCATGTGCCCCGGCATGCGCCCCGCCACCGGGTGGATCGCATATTTGACCGAGACCCCCTCCGCCTTGAGGAGGTCGCCCATCTCCCGCAGCGCGTGCTGGGCCTGGGCGACGGCCATGCCGTAGCCGGGGACGATGATCACCTGCTCGGCCTGCTTCATGAGGAAGGCGGCGTCCTCGGCCGAGCCGCGCTTCCAGGGACGGTCGATCGCCTCGCCGCCGCCCGCCGCCGCCGCATCGCCGCCGAAGCCGCCGGCGATCACCGAGATGAAGCTGCGGTTCATCGCCCGGCACATGATGTAGGAAAGGATCGCGCCCGAAGAGCCGACCAAAGCCCCGGTGATGATCATCGCCGAGTTCTGGAGGGTGAAGCCCATCGCCGCCGCCGCCCAGCCCGAATAGCTGTTCAGCATCGAGACCACGACCGGCATGTCCGCCCCGCCGATCGGGATGATCAGCAGGAACCCGATCAGGAAGGCGAGGCCCGTCACGGTCCAGAAGATCCACGGGCTCTGGTCCCGGGTGAAATAAACGATCAGGCCCAGGATCGCGGCGAGCGTGCCGAGGTTGATCACGTGGCGCATCGGCAGCAGGATCGGCTTGCCCGACATGTTGCCGTTCAATTTCAGGAAGGCGATCACCGAGCCCGAGAAGGTGATCGCGCCGATCGCGGAGCCGAGCCCCATCTCGACGCGGCTGACCGGGCTGATGACGCCGTCGCCGGCGATGCCGAACGCCTCCGGATTGAGATAGGCCGCCGCCGCGACCAGCACGGCGGCAAGGCCGACGAGGCTGTGGAAGGCGGCGACGAGCTGCGGCATCGCCGTCATCGCGATCCGCCGGGCGGTGACGAGGCCGATCACCGCGCCGATGCCGATCGCCGCCGCGATCTGGAGCGTCGTCGCGATGTCGACGCCCTGGATCGGCTCGAGGCCCGGCGCCGGCAGCGGCCGGTAGTGGACGAGCGTGGTGATGACGGCGAGCAGCATGCCGGCCATGCCGAAGCGGTTGCCGGCGCGGCTGCTCACCGGGCTCGACAGGCCGCGGAGCGCGAGGATGAAGCAGATGCCCGCGACGAGGTAGGCGAGCATCACCCAGGAGGGGGCGGCGGGGCCGTGGTCCATCAGCGCCGCTCCTTCTTCTTGTACATTGCGAGCATCCGCGCCGTCACCGCGAAGCCCCCGAAGATGTTGACGCTCGCCAGCACCACCGCGAGCAGCCCCAGCCACTTCGACGTCGATCCGCCTGGCGAGTTGCTCGCCGCCGCCGCGGCGATCAGCGCGCCGACCACGATCACCGAGGAGATGGCGTTGGTCACCGCCATCAGCGGCGTATGCAGCGCCGGCGTCACTGACCAGACGACATAATAGCCGACGAAGCAGGCCAGCACGAAGATCGAAAGGATGGTGATGAAGTCCACTAACTGTCCTCCCCGGAGGCCGGTGCCGCTCGCGCCACGATGCCTTCGACAACGGCGTTGACGTCGCTGAGGACCGCCCGCGCGGGTATTCGCATCACATCGAACTTCCGCTCGGCGAACCAGCCGTCGCGGACATGGTCGCGAGCGGGGCGGCCGCTTCGTTCATGCGACTCGCCGTCAACCTCGACGACCAGCCGGGCCTCGTGACAGAAGAAGTCGGCAACATAGGGCCCAGCAGGGTGCTGCCGTCTGAACTTGAGGCCGGCGGGTCGCTGTCGCAGCACTCGCCAGAGGAGCGCCTCCGGCATCGACATCTCCTTGCGCAGCTTTCGAGCGCGCTTGATCGTCGGCTGAGGCCCCTGCAGCACGGTTCAAATCCTCCCCTGCAAGGGGAGGTGGCGCGCGCCAGCGCGTCGGAGGGGTATCAGCGGATCAGAAGAGAATTCGGCAGCTCCGCAAACGACCAGCGCTGATACCCCTCCACCATGCTTTGCATGGTCCCCCTCCCCTTGCAGGGGAGGATGAGGACGGAGCGGCATCATCCCTGGAGCAGCCTCTCGTTCACCACTTCGCCGCCCCGCGTCAGGCGGACGCCCTTCACGATCTCGTCCTCGTCGGGAAGGACCACCCGCCCCGCTTCCTTGTCCCAGAAGGCGCTGAGGAAGTTGTAGAGGTTGCGCGCATAGAGCGCCGAGGCGTCCGCGGCGAGGCGGCTCGGCACGTTCCTGTGGCCGACGATGCGGACGCCGTGGCGCCGGGCGACCTCGCCGGCGACCGCGCCCTCGACATTGCCGCCCTGCTCGACCGCCAGATCGACGACGACGCTCCCCGGCCGCATCGTCGCGAGCTGCGCGTCGGAGATCAGCCGCGGCGCCGGGCGGCCGGGGATCAGTGCCGTGGTGATGACGATGTCCTGCTTGGCGATGTGGCTGGAGACCAGCTCCGCCTGCGCCGCCTTGTACTCGTCGGACATCTCGGTGGCGTAGCCGCCGGCGCCCTCGCCCTCGATGCCGGCGACCTTCTCGACGAAGATCGCCTTGGCGCCGAGGCTCTCGATCTGCTCCCGCGTCGCCGCCCGGACGTCGGTCGCCGAGACGATCGCGCCCAGCCGCCGCGCCGTCGCGATCGCCTGGAGGCCGGCAACGCCGACGCCCATGATGAACACCCGCGCCGCCGGGATCGTGCCGGCCGCCGTCATCATCATCGGAAAGGCGCGGCCATATTCCGCCGCTGCGTCCAGCACCGCCTTGTAGCCCGAAAGGTTGGACTGGGAGGAGAGCACGTCCATCGACTGCGCCCGGGTGATGCGCGGCATGAACTCCATCGCCAGCGCCTCGATCCCGGCGGAGGCGTAGCCCGCCACCCGCTCGCGCTGTCGGAACGGGTCGAGGATCGCCGCGACCATCGCTCCCGCCGCCGCACCGCCGAGCGAGGCGGCGTCCTGCCCCTGGACGCCGAGGATCGCGACCGCGCCGGCGAGCACCTCGGCGCGCGGCGCGACAGTCGCTCCGGCCGCTTCATAGTCGGCGTCGGCGATCGATGCGGTGAGGCCCGCCCCGGCTTCGACCGAGACGATCGCGCCCAAGGCGATGAACTTCTTCGCCGTCTCCGGCGTCGCGGCCACGCGGCGCTCGCCGTCGGCCGTTTCCTTCAGGACTGCGATCTTCACTGGCGGCGCCGGCCGCTCAAGCGATCAGGAAAATGACGAGGATCGCGGTGACGAAGCTCAGGATCGCGCCCCACTTCATCAGCCCGACGAACCCCTCATAGCCGCTCCGGTGCTCCCTCAACATCCGCTCGGGGACTTCGCCTTCGGCCGCCATGTCATTCCTCTCATGTCTCGCGTCGGCTGGCCTCTTACCAATGCCGCGCCGCGCAGGGCAAGCGCCGAGCGACGCCCTTAAGCGGACCTTTACCCAAAGCCGCTAATCCGGCCTCGCCAGGGCAAGAGGGACTTTCAAATGCGGCCGGATCCGACGCGATGCCTGTTGCTGATCGACGACGAGCCGGCGCAGCGGCGGCTGGTCAGCGCCATCTGCGGCCGCGCCGGCTGGTGGGTCCGCGGCGCCTCCGACCTCGAAGGCGCCCAGAAGATCCTGACCGATCCCGAAGAGCCGAAGATCGACGCCGTGCTGCTCGATCACTGGCTGCCCGGCGACGACGGCAACGAGACCATCGCGCAGATCCGCGCGCTCAAGCCCGGCATCCCGCTCCTCGTCCTCACCGCCCAGACCTCGGTCTCCGTCGCCGTCGAGGCGATGCGCGCCGGCGCCAACGACTTCCTCGTCAAGCCGCTCGCGCCGGACCGGCTGCTCGCCGCGCTCGACGCCGCCACCGACCGGCGCAAGGCGACCGGCGAGCTTCGCCCGCTTTCGGAGAAGATCGCCAAGCATCTCGGCTTCGAGGAGATCGTCGGCTCGGCGCCCCAGTTCCGCGCCGCCCTGGCCGTCGCCGCCAAGGCCGCGCGCGCCCGCGTCTCGATCCTGATCGAGGGCGAGAGCGGATCGGGCAAGGAGATCTTCGCCCAGGCCGTCCACGCCGCCAGTCCCCGCGCCAAGAAGCCGATGATCACGGTCAATTGCGGCGCGATTCCCGCCAATCTCGTCGAATCGGTGCTGTTCGGGCACGAGAAGGGCGCCTTCACCGGCGCGTTCGACCGCCATATCGGCCGCTTCGAGGATGCCGACGGCTCGACCCTCTTCCTCGACGAGGTCGGCGAGCTGCCGCTCGAAACCCAGGTCAAGCTGCTCCGCGCGATCGAGACCGGGGAGTATCAGCGGCTCGGCAGCCGCATCGTCCAGACCGCGGACGTACGCGTCATTGCCGCGACTCACCGTCGGCTCATCGACGAGGTCGCCAAGGGCAATTTCCGCGAAGATCTCTATTACCGGCTGAACGTCGTCCATTGCGGCATTCCGCCGCTGCGCGCGCGCCAGAGCGACATTCCGCCGCTCGCCCGCCACCTGCTCGTCCGCATCGCCGAGCAGCCCGGCATGCGCTACCTCTCCATCACCGACGACGCGCTCGCCGTGCTCATGTCCTATGGCTGGCCCGGCAACGTCCGCCAGCTCCAGAACGCGTTGTTCCGT